>RPPD01000621.1 GCA_003818675.1 Spirochaetaceae bacterium | reverse complement strand
TCCGGTGATTCTGGAATACTCTTGTCCTTGGCGATGGCAATACGATAGATAGCAGTCGGTCCCTTGTAAAGCGTATAGCCGTAACCTGCAAACCATAATGAATTCATAATGACAGGGTAAAGCTTTAAAAACCCGGCGTTTTCCGTCAGGAATGTGACAACCGCCAAAATAGCCACGCCAGCCATCATTATCCAGAATTGTATGGCCTGGATGCCTTTCTTTTTGGCGTCTCCTGAATGGGCAAGAAAAAAAACCGTTCCTATTGCCAGAAGCCCAAGTACCAAAACACGCGGGCTGACTTTAAGCCATAACAATCCTGCAAGCAGAAAAAAAGGGTAAATAACCGAAATGACTATGAGAACCGCGTTTAATACCCGGTTCACAATTCCTGTCCACCAGTTTTCAGTGCCAGAGAGTGAATAGCGTCCACCACGTCAGAGATTGTCCGGACCGACTTGAAAACCTCCGGATTTATCTTGCTGTCAGTATAATTCTGAAGCTTGACGATCAAATCCACGGCATCAATACTGTCAAGGTCAAGATCCTCAAACAAACGGCTCTCGGGTTTTATTGATTCCATTGGAATCTCGAATGTCTCATGCAATATTTCCACAACCTTGTGCGAAATTTCTTCTTTTGTCATTATCATGCTCCTGGGCTAATTATGCTCTGTTGCTGGCAATAAATTCTGACAGCGTGCGGACTGAGTAAAAATGCTTGCGATTTTCCTTGTCTTCCGCGGACAAACTAACATTGTATTTTTTCTTGATTGCAAGCCCCAGTTCCAGGGCATCAATTGAATCAAGCCCGAGCCCCTCGCCAAAAAGGGGGGCCTGGGAATCAACATCAGCAGGTGTGAGATCCTCAAGATCAAGCGCTGAAATAATAACGGCTTTGATTTCTTCTTCCAGATCGTTCATGGGAAACCTCAGACTTTGACAGGTATTATAGCCAGCTTCAAATCATTGGTCAACGATCGCGAAGCTATGGATACCGGTTCATGGATATAGTGCCCCGTATACAGGGGCTTATGTACTTCAAGATTATAATTCACAATCCCAGATTCCGGGGCACAAAAAAGGGAATCCCCCTTCCGCAAACCTATCGGCGAATCAGCAATAATTCGGATCGGAAGGATGTTATATCCCGTGCGCAGGGCGATCTGTGCGGCGCTTCTCTGAAACCTGGTTTGTCCCTCCGCAGTACGTGTTCCTTCGGGGAAAATAATAAGATTGTTTCCTTCTTCCAGGGTCCTGCGGCATGCGTTTATGGTTTCTTCCACATCCAAAGAATTGGGAATGTACAGTATTCTGACTATTCCCCTCACAATGGGATTATTCCAGAGTTTGGACTTTATGATACAATCTGCATTCGGGACAAGGCTGATCAGGATCACGACATCTATCAATGACGGATGGTTTGCACAGATCAACATGCCTTCTACTTCCTGCAGAATATTGTAATTTTCAACCTTCACAGTGATAAGTCTTAAAACCTTCATCAGCATGACAAATGTCCTGAAAGCGGTCCGGATTATATTCCGGATAATCCTTCTAAACCGCTCAGCCGGGTGAATGAAAAACCTGAGCAGGGGCAGAAAATGCAGGGCAATAACAAGACTCCCTAATCCAAAACAGAAAAATGCAAAAGCTTTTAGCCAGATATGGATAACCTGCCTGATTTTTCGAAGGAAATGCATCATGGCATGTTATCCATATCTGGCTAAAAGCTTTTGCATTTTTCTGTTTTGGATTAGGGAGTCTTGTTATTGCCCTGCATTTTCTGCCCCTGCTCAGGTTT
>RPPD01000620.1 GCA_003818675.1 Spirochaetaceae bacterium | reverse complement strand
TCGCCAGCTGATCCAATATATCAGCAGTATTATCATGTGGCTGTTTTAATTCCCCGTTTTGATGATGCGGGCAATTTTATAATAGAGGTCATGGACCAGCACAGTGATACAAAGATTGCTTCGTTTATTTCAGCGTATGAAAATGAATATATCCACCTTGTACGCCTTGATAGCGAGGGTGAATTCTCTCTTGAATAAACAGGGCTAGTATAATATGGTGATAATGAAATTATGGAAATCAAAGCCCTTGCCTTCGACCTCGATGGCACGCTATACCCTGAATACCGTCTCATAATTCCATCCCTGGGACTGGGTTTGCTTCATCCCCGCCTTGTATACCACTTTTCCAAGGTTCGCAATGAGATAAGGAGCATCAGGCCCATCAGGGATTTCAAGGAAACACAGGCCGTGCTTCTCGCGAAGCGGCTCGGCAAGAGCCCTGGGGAAATGCGTGAAAAAACAGACAGGCTCATCTATGACAAATGGATATCATCCATCAGCCAAATAAAACCGTTTCACGGAATAAAAAACGTTCTTCTTGAAATGAAGAATCGCGGCTACAAGCTTGCCCTGCTTTCAGACCTGCCCGTGGAAACTAAACTCTCCAAACTGGGCCTGGACAGCCTCTGGGACTTCGCGTTCTCCTCCGAAGAAACCGGCTACTTGAAGCCCAATCCTGAACCGTTCATGCACTTGATCCGGATGCTGGGAACAGACCCGGGATCAATTTTGTACATTGGCAACAATTATGAATATGATGTTGTAGGCGCTGCGGGCCTCGGGATAAAGACTGCGCTTCTTTCATCAGCGCGAATTAAAAACAGCATCGCGGACATGCAGTTTAAAAATCCGCATGAATTAAAGAGTTTCCTTTTAAGCCTTCCAAATGTAAGCTGAATAACATCCTGTTTAGGTTGCATTTTTACAAAAATCATACTAAGCTTTCAATCAACATGGGAAAAACAGAAGAAAAAGACAGAATCAAGACTTTCGTGATTGACACAAATGTTTTCATACACAAACCGGACTGCATACTTTCATTCCGTGATAATGAAGTTGTGATTCCGCTCATGGTTTTAGAGGAGCTGGACAAACTCAAGTCATACTCGGACGAACGCGGCCGCAATGCCCGTCATGCAATCAGAATGATCGGGGAGTTGGCCAAACACGGTGATCTGCGTCAGGGCGTAAAAATGGAAAACGGTTCCCTTCTGAAAGTGGAAATACGCGTGGGCTACGCTGATTCACCTGATTTCCAGCTTGACCTGCAGAATCCGGACAACCGCATACTTTCGGCCGCCTTCATTCTGCAGAAAAGCGGCAGAAGGGTGTTCTTTGTTTCAAAGGACATCAACGCGCGCGTGAAGGCCACGGTCCTGGGGATAAAGACCGTTGATTATGAAAAGCAGAAGGTTGATATTGAAAGCCTTTATTCAGGTGTCCGCGAGGCCGATATCTCGTCTGAAAACCTTGCGCTTTTAAAAAGCCAGGGGTATATAGACTGGCATGACCAGCTTGTGCCTAATGAGTTCATTCTTTTCAGGCGTGAAGGAGAGCCAGAGATTGCCCGCTTTAATGCGGGGAGGAATGTCGTGGAATATGTAAACGGCACGGCAGAGCAGATTTGCGGCATAACGCCGCTTAATCCCAGGCAGCGCGCAGCATTAAACGCACTGACTGATGATTCACTTTCGCTTGTCACGCTTGTTGGAAAGGCGGGAACGGGCAAGACACTTCTGGCAATCGCGGCGGGGCTTCACAAGGTGGTTGAGGAGAAAAAATATGGCAGAGTGCTGGTTTCAAGGCC
>RPPD01000619.1 GCA_003818675.1 Spirochaetaceae bacterium | reverse complement strand
GGGGAGGTACGACTGATGTTGCCATTTTTGTAGAAGGAGCACTTTCATATTCATCCGTGATTCCAATAGGAGCTATCAATATTACGAAAGATCTGGCAGCGGGACTGCGGATTTCGCTTGAGAGCGCGGAAAAAATTAAACTCCTTTTAGGTCAAACTCCGAAACTTCCTGCTCTTTCTGACGAAGAAGAAAAAACCCGTCCAACACGGTCAGAAAAAACAGACGAGCTTGACGTATCAGGATTGGGACTGCCGGAGGAACTCCGCATATTGTCACGTAAAACATTGACAGAAGGAATTATCAAACCACGCTTAAACGAAATATTTACCATGGTGGCATTGGAGCTCAAACGTAGTGGCTTCGGAGGTATGACGCCATCAGGAGTAGTGATAACCGGTGGCGGAGCTGAAACAGTCGGCGCTGTAGAATGCGCCCGTCGTAATCTCGCGATGTCTGTCCACATAGGACTACCCAAGCGCGTAAGCGGACTGATTGATGAGATAACCAATTCCGCATATACGACGAGCGTCGGGTTATTATTGTATGGAGCTTCAAATGAGAAGACCGGCGAAGGAGCATTTTTCAGCGGTTTCGGGAAGATTGGAGAGAAGGTACAAATTAAAGGTATTGCAGGAAAGCTCATAGATCTGGTAAAGTCATTTATGCCATAGTATAGTTATCCTCAGACTTGCCCCTGTTGGAACAAGCGATATGCTTATTAAACCGGATATTGCAAGGTTTGCCAAAATAAAAGTTATTGGTATTGGTGGCGGGGGCTGTAACGCTATCAACTCCATGATTTCAGTCAACCAGATAAATGGAGTAGATTTTCTTGGAATTAATACAGATGCACAAGCGCTTCTCACGTGTCTTGCCCCTACCAAAGTCCAAATAGGAGAAAATCTTACACGGGGGTTAGGTGCAGGAGGAAATCCCGATATCGGCAAACAGGCAGCAGAGGAGTCAAAAGAGAAGATTAATGATTTCCTCAAAGACACAGATATGGTTTTCCTGACCTGTGGCGAAGGCGGAGGGACGGGAACAGGAGCAACACCGATTGTAGCTGAGCTAGCAAAAGCCTGCGGAGCCCTCACGATTGCCGTTGTCACCAAACCGTTTCAGTTTGAAGGAACACGAAGGATGGTAACAGCAGAAGAGGGGATAAATAATCTGAAAGATAAAGTCGATACGCTTATTGTCATTCCCAATCAACGGCTTCTTGAGGTTATTGATAAGAAAATGACGCTTCTTGAGGCATTTCGTGTCACAGATTCGGTCTTGGGTCAGGGAGTTCAGGGGATCGCGGACCTCATCACCATGCCGGGGCTCATTAATGTCGATTTTGCAGATGTGCGTACAATTATGACGAATGCCGGTTCGTCTCTCATGGGAATTGGGACAGGTGTTGGTGAAAACAGGGCAACAACTGCAGCCCGTACCGCAATTGCCTCACCGCTTCTTGAGTTATCTATAGATGGTGCCAAGGGCGTACTCTTCAACATTACAGGCGGATCGGACCTTACCATGATGGAAGTTGATGAAGCAGCCAAGCTCATTTCTTCCTCAGTTGATCCTGATGCCAATATCATATTCGGTGCAACTATAGATGAAAGTCTGGTCGATCAGGTGAAAATTACCGTTATTGCCACGGGATTTGACGAAACCAAGCGCCGTCTGCGTGAGCTATCCGGACGACCCACATATGGACAACCAATAGGATATCAAGCGCCACAGCAGGTACAGCCCCAGACTGTCGCATCTCCTAAGCCTCAACAGCCACAGCCACAGGTATTTACTCCTCCCGCGCCATCTGATGAT
>RPPD01000618.1 GCA_003818675.1 Spirochaetaceae bacterium | reverse complement strand
TGTTTTTATATTTATTTAGGTGTTATGTGCTTCTGTCAATATGCCGACCCTGACGCTTCTGCCGGTATGTTGTCCTTTATCACAAACATACTCATTTTGTCCGATAAAAAAGAACAAAAAACTTAGCGTATTATTTACGCTAAGTTTGGAAATGATATTCTTTCTCCCTACCTTGGTATGCAAATTCAGAATGGTGAACAGCTTAAATCCCCATGTTTCTGTTGACTGCGTTATTTTCGGATTTGATGCCGGAAAGCTGAAGGTCCTTCTGATCGAGCGTGAGAAGATTCCACACAGTTCGCTGCGCGGTCATAAATTGAAACTTCCCGGAAACCTGATATCCGAAACAGAGGACCTGGACATCGCTGCGATACGCATTCTGAAAGAGCTGACCGTGTTGGACAATATTTTCCTTAAGCAGTTCGGGGCTTACGGTTCACCCCAGCGACTTTCCCCTCCTGAAGATCTCTTATGGCTGCGAAAAACCAGCAATCTTCCTGTGGACAGGGTAGTGACGATCGCTTATTATTCACTGATCAAGATTTCCGAAAGCAATGTTACCGATAAAACCATCTGGCATCCTGTGATGGACTTGCCTGAGCTGATTTTTGACCATAACCTGATCATTGCAAGGGCGCTCGCTATTTTGAAGCATGAAATCCGCAGCCAGCCTCTTTGCTTTGAACTGTTGCCCAAGAAATTCTCCTTGCGGCAAATGCAGGTCCTGTATGAGGCCATACTGGGAGAGGACCTGGACAACCGGAATTTCAGGAAAAAAATACGACCCCTGGAATTCCTGGTCCCTTTGCCTGAAAAGGAACACGGAGTAAACCACAAGCCTGCGCAACTTTTCAGGTTTGATAAGAAACTGTATGAAAAACACAGGAAAGTGGTGAGCGGGATAAATCTTTAGTGGAAAAGCAGAACCCTGCCTGCTGGCAGGCAGGAGTGGAATAGTTGAACAGGGAAAACCGACAACCAACAATTGACAGTAAACTTCAAACTTTAAACTTCAAACTTCAAACCATATGTACCTTCTCGGCTATGACATCGGAAGTTCATCCATAAAGGCAAATCTTGTGAGCATTGATAAAGGCCTGAGCGTGGCCGGTGCTTTTTATCCAAAACAGGAAATGGCCATCCGGGCAGTTTCCCCCGGTTGGGCGGAGCAGGATCCCCAGGTGTGGTGGACCAATCTCAGGCATGCCACGCGTGAGGTGATCGCATCCGCTGGAATACAGGCGAACCAGATCAAGGCAATCGGCATTTCTTACCAGATGCATGGACTGGTATGCATAGACTCAAACCGGCAGGTAATCAGGCCATCCATCATATGGTGCGACAGCAGGGCAGTGGAAATTGGCAACAGCGCCTTTTCCCGCCTGGGAAGCGAGCGATGCCTGACACACCTTCTGAATTCACCCGGTAATTTTACGGCCTCCAAGCTTCGGTGGGTAAAAGAGAACGAACCGGAATTGTACGAAAGGATCGATAAAATCATGCTGCCGGGTGATTACATTGCCATGAAACTGACCGGCGAAGTGAATACTACGCTCTCTGGTTTGTCCGAAGGTATTTTCTGGGATTTCATCACCCATTCACCGGCCGGATTTCTGCTCGGTGATCTCGGTATTTCACCCGGCCTGCTTCCGGACATCAGGGATACCTTTTCCGAGCAGGGAAGGGTAAGCCGCTCCGCATCCGAGGAACTGGGATTGCCGGCTGGAATCCCCGTGGCTTACAGGGCAGGAGATCAGCCCAACAATGCATTTTCACTGAATGTACTGAACCCGGGAGAGATTGCCGCCACAGCAGGCACTTCGGGCGT
>RPPD01000617.1 GCA_003818675.1 Spirochaetaceae bacterium | reverse complement strand
GGTCCTGTTTGTTCTGTTGAATTACTGAAAGCCTCATAGCACTTCATCCCGGGCGCAAGATCCGGATGTGACCTCTGTTTGGCCTTGTTCATCCACAGGATTGTAAAGTCAGGGTCGATGTAGACGACCTCCTGCGGAATCAGGTCAAGCGAGTTGGCGAGAATGCCCGGATGTGCATGGAAGAAGTCAATGGGTGACATTTCAGCTCCTGGTCAGGCTTGATATGAGCGCCCAGTATCTGCCCAGACCTTTTACCTTCTGGACAAAGCTGTCAAACTCTACAGGCTTTACTATGTAGTCGTTGGCGCCCAGCCTCGCGCCGCGCTCTATGTCCTCTTTGTTGGATGTAGTGGTCAAAAGAACAACCGGGATCATTTTAAGTTCATTGCTGGTCTTGATGCTCTCAAGTATTTCAAAACCATTTCTGCCTGGAAGTTTGACATCCAGAAGCACAAGGCACGGCTTTGGCGATTTTTTTGGGTCCTCCCATAATCCCTGCCTGGTAAGGTAGTCAATCGCGCTGTCACCGTCTTTTTGGACAATGATCTGGTTGACAAGGCCGCCTTCGCGCAGTGCGTCAACCGTGTGTTCAATGTGGTCCTCATTGTCTTCGATCAGCAGAATGGTCTCTAACTGTTGCACGTCCATTCGGTAATTTTTCTCCTTTCAATATTGTGTGATTTAGATTACATTCATCGATTATGCCGATGGTGTTTCCTGTTTTATCGGGATACGCACGGTCATGGTTGTACCGCCATTACCTGTGTTTACATCTATACTGCCCTTTAATGACTCAACAACATTACGGGCTATATTGAGCCCGAGTCCGGTCCCCACGCCCGCGGGCTTTGACGTAACAAATGCCTCAAAGAGACGGTCGCGCACAATTTCTGAAATCCCGGGCCCGTTGTCCGAAATTTCGATGATGATATTCTCACATTCTCTCCTTGTTGTCACCCGTACTGTTCCGGTTTCTGACGGCACTGCGTCAAGGGCATTCATTATGATGTTTAGCAGCGCTTGTTCCAGATGCAGGGGTGAGAAGGGGATGAATGGTATGTTCTCATCGAGCACTGACTCAAGAGCGGCCATTTTTTTATTGGCCTGGTTTTCCACAAGCAGCAGTATGTCCTGGATGACCTTGTTGACAGAACCAGCTGAAATCACAGGCGGCTGCTGTGCGCGCGCAAAACTCGTAAGATGCTGGGTAAGTCCCGTAAGTTTTTCCACTGAAGCCCTTATAAGTTTCACAAGCGATGTTGACTCGGATGCCATGTCTGGTTTGGTCTTTGCAACATCATCGAGTGAGTCTTTTAAAAGCTCAGTGCTTCCCGCAATCGCGTTTGTATAGTTGTTTATCTGGTGCGCTATGCCTGCGGCAAGCTGTCCAAGGGCGCGCATCCGTTCAATTGATTGGAGTGTTGTTTCCATGCGCAAACGGCCTTCGATGTCGTGCAGCACTATCACATAGCCTGCTTCATCGTTGAAAGGATCCCTGATTGCGCTCATGTTTACAAGGGTGGAAATGCGTTTTTTCCCGTAAGAAATGTCCATCCTGAGATTGTAGACGCTTTTTAACGTCTTGACCTGGATTACAGCCTGTTCAAAGGCGTATCTGTCGCGTCGCACGGGCAGGAGGTCCTTAAAACTCGTTCCTGTAATTTGCTTCTGCTTTGCGCCAAGTTTGTCCAGGCAAATTTTGTTCACCGTCTTTATTTCCAGCATGCGCCCTGTGGTAATGACCATGTCGAACTGGCCATCGCGGAGCTATAGCAGAGATGCCAGTTCGAACTCAACAGAACGGTCGAGATCATTGCGCATATGTGCAG
>RPPD01000616.1 GCA_003818675.1 Spirochaetaceae bacterium | reverse complement strand
TGATCCTGAAAAATACTGGAGCGCACAGGCAAAGAATTTTTTTTCTATAATGCGGAAATCTACAGCCAGGCCGGAGTGGCGGATGGATATCTTGGTAGGGCCGTCCGCTATTATCACGCGATTCTGTGTGTTCTCCTGCAGGTCTGCGAACGAAAGCAGTTTTTCGCGCACCGCAGGATTGATGCCGGCCATTCCGGCTTTTTTCGGAACCACAAGGATGTCCGCGTCTTTGACCAGCTCTTTGCCCCTTCTTAAGCTTCCGGCAATTTCGATTTTGTCAAAGAGGCCTGTTGCCTCAAGGTCATCTTGTATTTCTGTTGCGATAAAAAGTGCATCAAATGAAAGCATGAGACCACTGGATTCCTTCCTGAAGGCAATGGCTTTCAGTATGTTCTCCTCGGTCTTTTTGCCGAAACCCGCGAGATCCTGGAGCTTGTGTGTTGTACAAGCAGTCTCAAGCGAGTCCAGGGTTGTTAACCCAAGTTCCTTCCATACAGCGCGAACCTTTTTGGGCCCCATCCCCTGAAGCCCGAGCATTTCAAGTAATCCCCGCGGAATTTCCGCCTCGAGCCTGGTTTCCTCTGAGCTTTTTCCATGTTCAAGAAGCTCAAGGATGACGTCCGCAATTCCCTTGCCTATACCCTTTATTTCAGTCAGGCGGTTTTCTTTTGCAGCAAGCGTGGCAGGTTCGGACAGACCTTCCACTATGCGCGCGGCGTTTTCAAAGGCACGGGTTTTGAATGTATTTTCCCCGGAAAGCTCTTTTAACACTGCGATCATTGCAAGTCTTGCGGCGATTTGGCGGTTGTCCATAATTGCAATGTGTAAGGGTTGTGGTGAAAAAAGTCAACCAGCAGGTAACATTTAAACGAAGGCGCAAGTTTGAAAGCAGTATAAAAAAAGCCTATAATTACATGGAGCAATTGAACACCTGGTTGTGGATCCCGAAGGAGCTTCAGATGAAAATGATTACCTTGTCAGTTGTTTTTGCATTGGCCACGTCACCGATTGCCCTGGCGCAAGCCCAGGCCGTGCCAAATATCCGCCAAGGCGAACTTTTGGTATTCAGTTTCAAGATAGCAAATTCCACGAAGCATGTTACGATCGTGGATACGGCCAATTCGATCATCTATCGTTATGGTACGCCTGGAAAAGTTGAACTTGAGTTCCCGAAGAATCCTGACAATTTGAAGAAATATTTCACTTTTACATGGTACTCAAGGCCTGACATGGGCGGGACAAACGCAGGGCTTGACGAGTACACGCTTTCATTTGAAAACAATGGTTATCGATATGAGATCCAATATTCGCACTATTATCCGGATAATGCCACAAGTGTTGGAATAAGAATATCTGATCCTGCGGGAAAACAGATTGCAGACCTTGCCGGTGATTCAAAGACAATCTCCGGATCGCTTTTAAGCCTGCGGGATGATGAGCGTTTGATACAGAGACCCTGGTATGAACTTTAAAAAAATGAAGATCAAAGCTTGAAGAGCAGGTAAATCAGGATGTTGTTTTCAACATACCATTCTGAATAAAAGGTGACATCCACGGAGTCTGTCAGGCCCAGTGCGAGTGAACCCTCCTTGTTGAGAGTGAACTCCATCCCCGCGAATCCGTAGGCTCCCAGGGACATGGGGATGTCCGTAAAGAAACTGCGGGAAACATTCTGATAATCTATGACATCAACGCGATAGAATGGGCCCGCGCCAAAGTAGACGCTGAAAGAATCAGCTACGTCAAAGTAGAGCTCAAAGCTTATCTTGGTCTTTACTGAGTGGAAGTGAATGTACGGTATGTTTACCTGGTTGATGCCCAATGAATAGTGGAAGAGTAT
>RPPD01000615.1 GCA_003818675.1 Spirochaetaceae bacterium | reverse complement strand
TATCTTTCAATTGTAAGACTTCTTCTGGACAAAAAAGCAAATCCAAACATTAAGGACAACAATGGAATGACGCCGCTTCACCACGCGGCGCAGAAAGGCTTTCCTGAAACAGCCATTGAGCTCGCAGTACGTGGTGCTGATATCAAGGCCCAGGATACAGGCGGCCATGAACCTGTGTATTTCGCGTTTATGAACAACCACAGCAAAATTGTCATCTCCCTGCTTTCCAGGGGCGCATCATACACAATGAGAAATAATCGCGGCCAGACGCTTTTGCATTGGGCTGCAGAAAACGGATACATGGATGTCCTGGAATTCCTGTTCACGAAAAATCTCAATTTGAATGAAAAAGACAAGTATGGCTTTGTGCCGCTCCACCTGGCCGCTGATCACGCCCAGACCGAGGCGGTTAAAGCACTGCTCTTGAAGGGCGCGGATCCGAATATTCCTTGGCCGTCCACACCATTGCTTTAAACTCAAAGCTCTTATCACGGAAAAGACATACGCATGTGTCCACAATTTCTGAATCGTATAATATACCACGCATTTCCAGGATGTGTTCCAGGCCCTTTTCCACGCCAAGCGCAGCACGGTATGGACGATGTGATGAAATTGCCTCTACCACATCTGCAACAGTGAGTATTTTTGACAAGTAGAGAATTTGATTATTGCAGAGGCTGTCTGGATATCCAGAACCGTCAAGCTTTTCATGGTGCTGCCGCACAATGTCCGCAACAGGCCAGGGGAACTCGATCTCACGCAGAATTTCATATCCTATCTGTGAATGCGTCTTGATGAGGTCGTATTCTATCTCATTTAATTTCCCGGGTTTTGAGAGTATCTCGGATGGAATGGATATCTTGCCGATGTCATGAATGAGAGAAGCCATCAGGAGGCCATCCTGATCATGATCGCTTAATCCCAGTTGAGCGGCAATGCAAGAAGCAAGCTCGGAGACCCGCTTCTGGTGACCAGCGGTATACGGATCCTTGGTTTCCAAAAGGCGCGCAATGACCTGGACAGTGCCCCTCATTGTTATTTGCAGTTTTTCCAGGCTCAAGCGAAGGGTTTCCTCAAGTGCTTTTCGCTCCGTTACATCTCTAAGCGATGCCATAAATGCACATGAACCCAGCCATTCTATATCAGAAATCCGCATTTCGCATACAATCCGTTTTCCACTGTTGGATTCAACCTCGATTTCCTTGCGCAGCTCGCCTGCCCAATCAAAACCGAAGGGTTTATCAACCAATTCTTCCGCGGATTTTCCAAAAAGCCTCTCGCTTGCGGGATTAACAAACTGGACAATTCCATTTTTATCAATAATGAGAATGCCATCAGCAGTCTGGCTGATCATCTTCCTGAAATTCTCCTCGCTTTGCCTGAGAGAATCCTGGACACGCTTGCGCTGGTCAATCTCTGATACAAGCTTCTCGCTTGTCGCTGATAAGGCCTCGGTTCTCTCCTTGACCATGTACTCCAGGTTTTCCTGCATTTCCTTCAGTTGCCGTTCGGAGAACCATTTTTCAGAAAGTGAATCCACGAACTGCCTGATCTCAATAGGTTTGAAGGGTTTATTGAGGTAGAAGAGTTTGTCCCCTGGAGGAATGCGTCTTCCTATTTCTGACATGTCCAGGGTTGTGTCACCCGTTATGAGGACAATCTGGATGTTACTGTCCAGTTCCCTGATTTTTTCCGCAACCATTACCCCGCTCTCCCGCTCATTTGCCAGGTGAACATCCAGGAATACAATCGAATATGGTTCCTTTCCCGCATCACGCACTGCCGTGAGGGCTTCCTTGCTTGTGGAACAGAGCGTCATCTCCAGGTTATATTTGCCCAGCTC
>RPPD01000614.1 GCA_003818675.1 Spirochaetaceae bacterium | reverse complement strand
TTGGCGTGAAGGTCTGGGTCTTCCACGGTGAAGTTGTTGACCGCGACCGCAAGGAAGACGCTGGAAGTCTCCTCAGAAAGCAACCCGCGAAGTCAAGGAGCGAAAAAGACGATGCTTAGTCCAAAGAGAACCAAATATAGAAAACAACAGCGCGGCTGGAAGAGCGGAATCGCCACCAGGGGCAACACAATCGCTTTCGGCGATTACGGTCTTCTCGCGCTTGAATCAAAGTGGATAACAAACCGCCAGATAGAGGCAGCACGTATCGCCATGACCCGTAAAATTAAACGCGGAGGCAAGGTCTGGATCAGGTGCTTCCCCGACAAACCGTTTACCAAGAAGCCCGCTGAAACCCGCATGGGTAAAGGAAAGGGCGCGCCGGAGTATTGGGTTGCTGTTGTGAAAAAGGGTGCGGTTATGTTTGAGATTGGCGGAATTGACAAGGAGCTGGCGGCCGCGGCGATAAAGCTCGCGGGCGACAAGCTGCCAATCAAGACAAAATTCATCATGAGAAGAGATCTGGAGCAGCAACATGCGTGAATCTTTTAATGAACTGTCATACAAGGAATTGCTTACCAAGAAGGATGAGCTTTCAAAGAAATATTCCGACCACCGTTTCAATGTCGTGGTCGGGCACGTGGAAAACACGGTTGACCAAAGGATCCTGCGCAGAAAAATCGCGCGGGTAAACACACTCATTCACGAGTTTGACATTGGCATCAGGAAACAGTAGGGGTTTTAAATATGGAAGAAAAGAACAGCACTGCCAAATCGGCCAATAAAAAAGAGTTTACCGGCAAGGTGGTCAGCAACAAGATGCAGAAGACCATTGTGATAAGCATTGAGCAGAGAAAGCTGCACCCGATCTATAAGAAATATCTCATCCGGACCAAGAAGCTAAAGGCCCATGATGAAAAAAATGAATGCAACATTGGAGATACAGTGCGTGTGATCGAGTGCAGGCCGCTTTCAAAGGAAAAGTGCTGGAAGTTGGTAGAGATTATTGAAAGGGCAAAGTAGGAACGTCCCGTTAGCGGGTGATTCCTTTAAAAGGTGAAGATATGATTCAGATGAGATCTTATTTGAATGTTGCCGACAACTCCGGCGCAAAACAGGTGATGTGCATAAAAGTGCTTGGTGGAAGCAAACGCAAGTACGCGTCTATCGGTGACATAATTGTAGTCGCCGTAAAGGACGCCCTTGCCAACAACCCTATCAAGAAGGGCGCAGTTGAACGCGCTGTCATTGTGCGCACGAAGAAGCAGTATAAACGCGCGGATGGCAGCTACATCCGCTTTGACGATAACGCATGCGTGCTCATCGATGCAAGCAAAAATCCGAAGGGCAAGCGTATTTTCGGACCGGTCGCGAGAGAGCTTCGTGAGAAGAATTACATGAAGATCGTTTCACTCGCGCCCGAAGTGCTTTAGGAGGACGCAATGGTGAAGGAAAAGAAGGTTTCGACAAAGCTGAAAAAGGACGATGTCGTAAAAATCATGAAGGGCAAGGACGCCGGCAAGTCCGGCAGAATATTGAGTGTTAACAGGGAAAACGGGGTCGTAATTGTCGAGGGCTGCAACATCGTAAAAAAGGCCATGAAGCAGCGCAAGCAGAACGAGAAGGGCGGCATCAAGGATATCGAAGCTGCAATCAGGACTGCCAATGTTATGATTGTATGCAAGAAGTGCGGACCCACCAGGATCGGATACAAGCTCAGTGGGGAGACAAAGGTTCGAGTCTGCAGAAAATGTGGAGAACAACTATAATGAGCGAAGAAAAGCTTGAAAAAACTGTAAATGCAGGAAAAGCTGAAAAACCAGTCAAAGCCGAAAAGTCAGTAAAAGC
>RPPD01000613.1 GCA_003818675.1 Spirochaetaceae bacterium | reverse complement strand
GTTACAATTGACAAAACTTGAAGCAGTTAAATCTGCATGACTGAAATTTGCGCCTGTAAAATCAGTTTCAAAAAAATAGGACCGTGTCATGCGGGTGCGTGAAAAATTGGCATAAGAAAAATACGACCAGGCAAACTCGGCCTTTTCCATGGCAGCCCAGGAAAAATCTGTCTTTGGAGCCCAAACTTCTCCGAAAATCGCCAGGGCTATCTTTATTGCAGTAAAACCACAACCCGAGAGCCTCGAATTGTAAATCTCCAGTTGCTTGTAATCATGACAGCTGAAATCATAGTCCGAGATTATCATGTGGAGAAGTTCAACAACATGCTTAACCCTTCCATTTTTCAGGATGGTTTTTTCCAGCATTGAATCCGAGGCTTCTTTAAGAATAATTTCCTTCAAGGTACGCATTTAGACCTCCTGTAATTAACATGTCTTTTGCATGCTTTCTTGATAAAAATCTACAGTTGGCGTGTAAAATAGATGCAATGCAGATGTAAATTAGTTGTTAATTATTCCCACAGATATATTCGGGAAATAATTGTTTGAAAAAGTGCATTTCGTAACTTATAGTTTTATGGCAGAAAACCTGGATGAAAAAAACAGCCTGCCTTTATTCTGACAAATTTCTTCTTCACTCACCAGGAGCTCGTTCTCCAGAAAATGCCCTGCGCCTTGAGACAATAAAAAAGCGGCTTTCCGCAACCGGTCTTTCTGACCGTCTTTTTTGTGTACAACCAGGGCCCCGTGTCCAGACTGTAAGAAAAGCAATCCTGTCAGTACATTCTGCTGCACACTACAATTCTGTAGTTAAATGGCACTCAAAGGCCGTCCCACCCCTCCTCGCCGTTTCGGCTGTATTGACCGCGATAGACCTTGTGATGAAAAAGCGCGTTTCTAATGCATTCTGTGCTGTCAGGCCGCCAGGTCACCATGCTCATAACAATGGGGCGCATTGTGACGGGAACTACCAGGGCGAGGGGTTTTGTTTTTTCAACAATGCCGCGGTGGGAGCGCGTTACGCGCAGAAAAACCATGGATGCAAAAAGATACTCATAGTGGACTGGGACTACCATCACGGGAATGGCACTGAATGGGCATTTTATAAAGATCCCACTGTCTTTTATTTTTCCACGCATTCCCTTTATGATTACCCGGTCACTGGATTTCCCGCACGCAAGGGTGAAGGCCGGGGACTTGGCTACAACCTGAACGTTCCCCTTGCCGCAGGGGCATCTGATCACGAAATTCACTCGGCCTTTAAATCACAGCTTTTACCGGCATTGGAAAAAAAAGGTTTTGTCCCTGACCTGATTATCATTTCTGCAGGGTTTGATTCAAGAAAGGATGATTTCATAGGCCATTTCACGGTCACTGACAGCGGCTTTGCGGAACTCACAAAATTCATGATGGGTTTGGCGGATATATATTGCGAGGGCAGGATCGTTTCCGTGCTTGAGGGCGGTTATAATCCTGCAGGTCTTGCGCAGGCCGTTTGCGCACACTTAAGGGCGCTTATGAATGCAACACAGATAGAAGTTTAAAAGGTTCAATAATCCTGTTACATCATCTGTCAGGACCGAGATTCTTCAAATCAAGGGTAAAAGGCACGTTCATGTCCTCGGGATAATACAGATCACGGCTTATTCCGGGAATATCGAATACAAAATAGTATTCCATCCGTTCTGCCTGTGAGGGTATTTGTATCTTGTAAATTTCAGCGCGATATGTAGTCCCGGTTCTATCCATCGAAATGTTCTGGAATGATTCATTTCCGGTTGTGCGATATTTCAGCGTTACCCATGTACCGATGCCAAAGGAAGAATCTGCCAACGTTATCTTTATCTTGACGGACCCGTCTG
>RPPD01000612.1 GCA_003818675.1 Spirochaetaceae bacterium | reverse complement strand
TGAACGATACGGGACGCGCTCGCAATCTGCGCGCCAAAGGCATGGCCTATGGCCTGGTGGCCAAGGCAGACTCCCAGTATGGGGATCTTGCCTGCAAAGTGTTTTATCGCCTCCACACTTATACCTGCCTCCTCGGGCCTTCCGGGTCCTGGCGAGATAATGATCGCATCAGGGTCCATGGCCTCGATTTCCCTGATGGTGAGCGCATCATTCCGGTAGACCTCTATCGGCTCGTCCGTGATCTCGGAAAAATACTGGAACAGGTTGTAAGTGAACGAATCGTAATTGTCAATGATAAGATACATGCTACACCTCCACGCCGCAGGCTACAGCGACTCCGCATGCTGCGGTGAGTCCGCATGCTGCGGTGAGTGCTGCCAATTTGTTTACAGTTTCCTCGTATTCCCTGTGCGGCATCGAGTCATACACAATGCCCGCGCCGGCCTGCAACACAAGAAGATCCCCCTTCTTCATGGCGCACCTGATTGCTATGCAGGTGTCAAGGCTGCCGCCCGGCTGGATATATCCCACAACACCCGCATAGAACCTGCGCGCCTCGGGCTCAAGAGCATCCAGCACCTCGATGGCCCTGATCTTGGGCGCGCCCGTGACTGTGCCCGCGGGAAACGAAGCCCGCAGGGCGTCAAGCCCGGTCTTGCCCTCTTTTAAAGTCCCCTCGATTTCCGAGA
Organism: Spirochaetaceae bacterium; assembly: GCA_003818675.1. Next base: position 1,173 of record RPPD01000612.1, on the reverse strand, counting down.
CTATGTGCATGACATGCGAATATTTTTCAATTGCCATGAATGTCGTTGGTTTTACTGATCCTGGTTCACAGATACGGCCCAGGTCATTGCGGGCCAGGTCAATGAGCATAAGGTGCTCAGCCCGCTCCTTCTCGTCTGCGAGGAGTTCCTTCTCGAGCGCTGCCTCTTCTGCGGGAGTCTTGCCCCGTTTCCTGGTTCCCGCAAGCGGCCTGATTATGGCCTTCCTGCCCACAACCTTCACATGCACCTCGGGAGACGCCCCGAAGAGCTCGTAATCTCCGCAGTTCAGATAAAACATGTATGGCGAGGGATTCTGCGAGCGCAAATGGCGATATCCATGCATGGCTGGAAGCTCAGTCCTTATTTTAACCCTTCTTGACAGCACTCCCTGCAGCAGGTTCCCGCGTATTATCTGTTCGCGGACTTTTTCCACACCCTGCATGTAGGCGTCTGCGCCGTTTTTGTCTTGCTCAACGGTCGCAGGATATGCCTTTGTATCAGCTGCCATGAAATTAAAATCCAGGTCATCCAAACGGCCTGCAATTTCCGTTACGGCTTTTTCAATATCAATTGAGGCCTCGCGATAATTCAATCCCACTATTGTAATGGTGTCAGTGTAGTGATCAAAAATCAAAAACACATGGCCAAGGATGAAAAGCGCCTCGGGCATGTCCAGCTCATCTTTTTTTTCCATGAGTTTTATGGTGTCAAACCTGGCGCAGTATTCATAGGACAGAAAACCGATTCCGCCCGCAGGCAACGGAAACTCATGGTTAATGTCTGTGTGCTGGTTGGCAAAATGCAGGACAATATCCAGGATATCCTTGCCCTGGATCTTGAGCCTGAAGGTCTTGCCATCCTTTTCCATGAAAAAATCGTCTTTGCGCTGTATGATTTTGGCAGCTTCCCTGACAAGCAGGATGGAATAGCGGTCCCGGCCGCGTTCCATGGAGGCCGACTCAAGAAGCGCCATGGCTTTGAGTTTTTCTGCCAGGGAATATGGTGTAAACCTCTCCCCGGGCACCTTGACCACAATGCTCTGTTTGTAACGGATAATATTGTCAATCAAAACGCAACTCCTTTCATGCTGCTTGCTAAAAATCAAGGCAAGCGTATAAAAAAACCGCATTACCCATACCCAGTGGCAAATGCGGCAACAAGTGTTTCTCCGTA
>RPPD01000611.1 GCA_003818675.1 Spirochaetaceae bacterium | reverse complement strand
TGATTTCGGAGATTACCTGCGATCGCTGGTTACACATATCATCCAGCGACATTGCGAGCATCCTGAAAACATACACGTGGAAATTGAATGCGGTAAGATATTTTTTGAAATAGACACGGCAATTCCCGCCGGGCTTATTGTCAATGAGCTTGTCACAAACGCGGTGCTCCACGCGTTTCCTGATGGCCAAACAGGTGATTTGAAAATATCATTGACTGACAGGGAACAGCATTATTTTCTTGAAGTCGCGGATTCCGGAGCAGGGTTTCCGGATGGAGTTGACGTGCAAACAGGCGGGAAACTCGGTCTGGAGCTGGTCAGAGCACTGATTGAACAACTGCATGGACAGCTTTCAATGTCACGTTCCAGGGGTACATCAATCCAGATAAGCATTCCGTATCCAGGTGGTTAGCTCAACTACGGCATCTTGAAAGAAGGTAGAGAAGTTCTCCCTCCTTGGTGAGGGGAATGACCGTGTCTTTGTAAAAGCGGACAACCAGGTCTGGGTCTATGAGTACACGGATCTCAGGATTTGCAGTTGACTGTACTATTTCCATCTTCTCGCGCACGCGGGAAATTATCTTTCTCTCAACTTCCTCCCGTGTAAGGGCTTTTATTATTCCTGTCTGGTCGGAAGCATTTGTCATTTTTCTGAAGAGATCAGGATTATCCTGATACTTGCTCTCTGCGACAAAAAGCGCCCCAAAATGTATGCGACGGGATATGGCCTGCAGTGCGTAGACATCGTGTTCAACACTTGAACCATACTGGCCGTCGTCACCTTCTTGACATATCTCTGGAAGAAGGTCTATATAGGCGTGTTTTATTTTTGAGGTGAGGTTAATGGAGTTGAAGTCTTCAAGCACAATCGGGTAGTCAGGAAGGTTTACCTTGCGCCTGGGCTCAGGCAGGCCAGGAGTAAACGGCCGTTCCTCTGGAACCGCGAACCTGCCAAATGCAGAGTCCATTTTTTCATGGTACAGGAGTCTGATATCCAGGAGGCTCCGATCAGGTTCTCCATCAAATCCGCTTTTCCCCGCCGTGTAGACAATGCTGTTTCTCAGAAACTGTATGCGTTCTATCAAATGGTAAATGATGGTTTCCTCAAGACCCTCGAGCCTCAAGGCTATTGCGGCAAGATCAAGATTGTGAATGGGAAGATCAGGCATTCAAGACCTCACATATCCAGAAAGATTATATTCTCGGGCGTCGCAACAACATCCTTTTTGCCTTCGCCCAGGATTCCCCTGATTTCCTTGGAGTGCTTGCCCGCCACGAGCCTGAGCTCAGTACTGGAAAAATCAGTGACAGCTTTTGCATTCTTGTTCACAAATACTACTTCGCCCGCGTCAAACTCGCCCTCGATGCCCTTGATGCCTGAAGGAAGGAGGCTCTTGTGGTTGCGCAGAGCCGCAAGTGCACCCTCGTCAACGAGAATGCTGCCGCGCGGTGTTGAGTTTAATATCCAGCGGACGCGCTGCGAGAGGCGCCTGTGCGGCATGAAAAGCGTGCCTATCTCTTCGCCTGAGAGAATGCGTGTGATCACTTTGGGAATAGTCCCGTTGGCGAGCACCATCCTGCAGCCCGCGTTCTGTGTGATTTTAGCAGCCTCTATTTTGGTCTTCATACCGCCCGTTGAGTGTGTGGTGCCTGCCTGGCCTGCGCCTTTTTCAATTTCACGTGTGATTTCAAAGACATAGGGTATGGGTTTCGCATCAGTATTTTTTTTTGGGTCCTTGTCATAAAGAGCGTCTATGTCGCTTAAAAGTATCAATAAGTCCGCATCTGTCTTGCTGGCCACAAAGGCCGAGAGCTTGTCGTTGTCACCGAAGGCTGTGCCTATTTCATCCGTGGCAATGGAGTCGTTTTC
>RPPD01000610.1 GCA_003818675.1 Spirochaetaceae bacterium | reverse complement strand
GGTTTTAACCCGGGTTCGGAACTCTCAGCAACCGGTGGAAGCACGATCAACATTGGCCGGATTGCCATAACCACCAACCTTGCTGCTGCAGCCGGAGCCCTCTCTGCAATGTTCCTTTCATGGATGAAGTACAAAAGACCTGGCTTTGGGTTAACACTGAACGGCACCCTTGCCGGACTCGTTGCCATAACAGCAGGATGTAATGTGGTTACCCCTGCTGGAGCAGTTATCATAGGTGCAGTGGCAGGTGTCGTTATGGTATATGCTGTGCTGTTCTTCGATAATGTGGTAAAGATCGACGACCCAGTCGGAGCGATTTCTGTTCATGGAGTCTGTGGCGCACTGGGGACCCTCCTTGTTGGCGTTTTCTCAACCAGCGGAGGACTTATATATGGACATGGTTTAAAACTGTTAGGCATTCAGGCTGTTGGCGTTGCAGCTGTTGCAGCATGGGCACTACTCATGGGCTTTCTTTTGTTTAAAATCCTGAAAGCAACAAACGGCCTCCGCGTCTCAAGGAGAATAGAGGAGGAGGGACTTGATGTTTATGAACATGGTGAAAGTTCCTACAATTAAAATTCTCCTGACATGTGTTATTGGATTTGAGGCTGGTCTTCCTGGATCAGCCTCTATTTTTTTTATGGATGTTGATGCCCTGCGGGCAATTTTTAATATAGTAAAAACCTGTTGCCCAAAGGACTTTGACAAAAATTAAAAGGCTGAAGTAATAATTTCATCAGCCTTTTTATTAATTTACAGGATAATTATCTGATCAGGGCTTTGGATACCCTGCAATCTCCTCAAGATTCTTCTTTATGATATCATCCGGAAGTTCATAATCTCCCAGTTGTCCCGTCATGTATTTGTCGTATCCAACAAGGTCCATCAGGCCATGACCTGAGAAATTGAACACGATCACTTTCTCTTTGCCTTCCTGTTTTGCTTTTTCTGCTTCGCGAATAGCGGCAGCAATTGCATGGGTTGTTTCAGGAGCAGGTATGATACCTTCCGTTTTTGCAAACAGAACCCCTGCTTTATAACATTCGAGCTGGTGAAGTGCCAGAGGTGCTATCAAACCCTCTTTTGCAGCTTTACTAACCAGGGGTGACATACCATGATACCTTAATCCGCCTGCATGAATGGGGGGCGGTACAAAACTATGTCCGAGTGAATACATAGCCACCAGGGGCGTCATTTTGGCTGTATCGCCATGATCGTATACATATGGACCTTTTGTAAGCGTAGGACATGAGGCTGGTTCTACAGGGATGATGTCGATGTCGGCACCATGCATTTTGTCATATATAAAAGGAAATGCAAGTCCCGCAAAATTACTGCCCCCGCCGGCACACCCGATAACCACATCCACCTTTTTCTCGCCTGCTTTCTCCATCTGTTTTTTTACTTCCAGACCAATTATGGTCTGGTGCATCATTACATGGTTCAGCACGCTTCCCAGTGAATACCTGGTTTGTCCTGTTGTATCAGTGACAGCAGCTTCAATAGCTTCGCTGATGGCAATTCCCAATGATCCCGGTGTATTTGGATCTTTTTTCAGAATGGCTCTACCGGCTTCCGTTTCTTCACTGGGACTTGCAATACATTTTCCTCCCCAGGTTTGCATCATCAATTTTCTGAAGGGTTTCTGGTCAAAGCTCACTCTTACCATGAAAACTTTGCATTCCAGCCCGATCAGCGAGCAGGCAAATGCCAGTGCACTACCCCATTGTCCGGCACCGGTTTCTGTAGTCAGTCTTTTAATTCCAAATTCTTTATTGTACCAGGCCTGGGCCACAGCTGTATTCGGTTTATGACTTCCGGCAGGAGATAAACTTTCATTTTTGTAATATATCCTTGCAGGGGTTTTCAAAGCTG
>RPPD01000609.1 GCA_003818675.1 Spirochaetaceae bacterium | reverse complement strand
GACCTTTTCAATCAGTGATGAAAACTGCGCCTTTGCTTCTGTGATTGTATCCACTATCATGACGTCTCCAGACAGACCAGACCAGATCTGGTCTGATTTATAGTGTATGTAATTTGTAAAGAAGAATCAAGTGATTGGCGCCAGGGATTAACAGGATTGACAAGAAAAGAGGATTAAAAGGATGCGGATTAGGTTCTGGTTCTGTAAATCACCCTGTAGATCCTGTAAATCCTGTCTGGAATTATTTTATTGTTGTTTCAAGTGGTTTATCCGCCAGGTCCAGATCAACATGACAATAACCTCCAGGGTTTTTTTCAAGATAATCCTGGTGATAGTCCTCGGCCGGGAAAAAGGCGCCTGCCGCCCTTATTTCCGTGACAATGGGGCCCTTGTACAATCGTGCTTTTTCAAGGCTCTCTGCAACCTCCAATGCGGTTTTGTGCTGTTCATCTCCTATTGTAAAGACTGCCGACCTGTACTGGGTGCCGATGTCGTTTCCCTGGCGGTTTGAAGTGGTTGGATCATGCATGCGGAAAAAGTGCAAAAGGAGATCATGATAGCTTATTATGTCAGGATCAAAATCCAGGCGCAATGATTCGGCGTGTCCTGTTTTCCCCGTGATGACCTGGTTGTAGGAAGGCTGTGCCGTATAACCGCCGCTGTAGCCTGCCTCTGTCCTGACAACGCCTGAGATCCTCCTGAAATAGCCTTCCGTGCCCCAAAAACAGCCTGCGGCAAACACTGCGGTCTCTGTTCTTTTTTCGCGGTTGTCCGCGGGGTTGCTTTCAGACTGCCTGTTATCAATCAGAAAACTGTAGATTCCGTATCCCTGCCTGTCAATTTCCTCTTTTGGTATGAATTTGAGTGAAGCGGAATTGATGCAGTAGCGCAGTCCTGCGGGAGCAGGACCGTCAGAAAATACGTGTCCCAGGTGCGAGTCACCATCGGTGCTTGTCACTTCATCACGGATCATCCCAAGGCTTTCATCTCTTTTTGTTTTTATGGCAGACTCGAAAAGGGGCTGGGTAAAGCTCGGCCAGCCGGTGCCCGAGTCAAACTTGTCCCGTGAGTCAAACAGGGGAATGCCTGATACAATGTCTGCGTATAACCCTTCGGCGTGGTTGTTCCAGTATTCATTGTCAAAGGCGTTCTCAGTACAGGAGTTTTGGGTCACATTATACTGGAGTTCCGTGAGCCTTTCCTTGAGGTTTTGGCGCTGAATCAGATCATCGGCATTTTTCATATTGTCATCTCCGCTGTCATTTATGCATGCTGCTGCCAGCGCGAAAATCATGGTTGTCTGTATAAAAAACACACGCAACAGGCGCATGACCAGTTGTCTTGTCATTTCTCCTCCACTCAATGGGTATATATATAAGATACTTCCAAAAACCTCAGATGGGTAATTTATCTTGTGTGTAATGACAGGATTTCCATCATGTAATCGCCGACGGGTTTGGCATGGGGGAAAAATGAAAGATAATGGATGTGAAGGAGAGACGGAAATAAAAGCCTGCGTAAAGGCGGTTCCCCCTGGATGAGCAAGGGATAGAAATTAATTCCTGATCACGCTCTCCAGGTTGTCCCGCCAGTTGTTTTTCCGCGTGCGGTCCGCCATCTCTGCCCAGGCGGCAAGGGGAATGAGAATTGCCGGGGCGGGGTTCGTGCCTGTCAGGTTGGGATAGGCCCATTGCCTTGCCGTGTTCCAGTCCTCAGGCTGGGTATTTGCCTTGTTGTCCGGGAATGACTGGTTCCACGCCTGGGCCATGGATTGTGCATATGCGCGGTCCGGGTTGAGCCGCACCCAGAGTCCGGCCGTTTCCTTGAACCCCTGGTATGCCTGGTGTACGTGCGGGCAGTCAGGCGCAGTCTGGACATG
>RPPD01000608.1 GCA_003818675.1 Spirochaetaceae bacterium | reverse complement strand
TTGGCCGCCGCAGCGGCAGTCTCTATATTCATTTTATTCCTAAAAAAAGTGTTTTCTTTTCGATACCACAAAGACGGAGAATTGTCAAACTCAAGTGTCCTTTGTTGGCGCAGATTGATCAAATTTACATTGAAAAAAAAGTGATTTTGGGCTATATTACTGAATTAATAATTATGTGATATTATTGATAATTGTTGACTGGAAGAAACACATTATCATCCAAAACAACTGACAAGGTGATACGCACAATGAGTCATGATGACAATACCATGATAGAGTAATGGTATTCACAGGATAAAACAAGGGCTGTAGATGCCAAGTTCGAAGCCCAGCGTCTGGCTTTTGCACCAATAGCATTCCAGGCTGCAAAGAGTCTCAGGGATTCAGGTATCCTCCAGCTTGTCTTTGATGCTGGTGATACTGGTCTTGAGCGTGGCCAGATAACGTCTTCGCTTAAAATTAATGACTATGCGGTTGGGGTGCTTCTGGAAATGGGCCTGAGCATGAACCTGTTAAAGATTGTGCCAGGGATCACACCCTGGAAGTTTTTACTTGGAAAAACGGGCTATTTCATCCTTACTGACCCCATGACAAGAGCAAATATGGATTTTGTCAATGATGTCTGCTACAAGGGTGGATTCTGGCTGGCAGAATCCCTTGCTAAAGGAAAACCTCTGGGTTTGAAGGTCTTTGGTGACTGGCCAACCATATACCAGGGCCTATCATCACTTCCGGCCTCTGTGCAGAAGAGCTGGTTCGCCTTTGACCATTATTATTCTGATGTCGCGTTCCCTGATGCTCTAAAGGTCGTATTCGCAAGGCCCAGGAAACACATCATGGATATTGGTGGAAATACGGCAAAATGGGCTTTAGGCTGTTTTAAACATGACCCGGATGTCAGGGTTACAATAGTTGACCTTCCAGGGCAGACAGGAATGGCCAGAAAAAATATCGAGGACACGGGGGCAGGTGATAGAATTTCTACCCATGAAGCAGATATGCTCGACCCATCCTCGCAACTTCCGCGCGGTGCTGATGCAGTGTGGATGAGTCAGTTTCTGGATTGTTTTTCTCTGGAGCAGGTGACGGATATCCTTGCCAAGGTCGAGCGTGCAGTGGACAATAAATGTGACGTTTTCGTTATGGAACCCCTGTGGGACAGGCAGAAGTATCCCGCTGCAACATATTCCCTGCATGCCACTTCCCTGTATTTTACCACTATGGCAAACGGAAACAGCAAGATGTATTCCACTGAAGAACTGGTTTTGGCAATTAATAGGGCTGGTTTTCACCTGACTGAGGAACACCACAGGCTTGGCCCAAATGATTATTCCATCCTCTGTTTCAGGAGAAATCCGTGAATAATGCCTCATCCGTGTCAATCACAAGCTGGGCTGCATGGGCTCCTGGTGTTCGCACAAGGGAAGACTGGCAGGCGTGGGCCAGAGGTGAACTTGAAATTGAGGCGACAAATGAAGTTCCTGGACTGGAGTTTCTGCCCTCGCTTTTTAAGAGAAGATTTAGTCAGCTCTCAAAGATGGTGCTGCAGGTAGGACATTCGCTTGTGCCTGAAGGAGGCCAGATTCCCTGTATCTTTGCTTCCCACTACGGAGAAGTGGGAAGACAGTACCAGATTTCAAAGGGTCTTCTGGACGCCGGGGAGGTTAGCCCATCGGCATTCAGCCTTTCTGTATTCAATACTCCTGCTTTTCTGCTTTCAATTGCTGAGGGAAACCACTCTGCCGGATCAGCGCTTTTTGCCGGCAGAAGCGGGCTTGCAGTTGCCATACTTGAGATGCTGGGATTTTTGAAATCCAGACCTGGCAGGGAATGCATGGTTATTTTTGCGGATGAATACATGCCAGCCGCGTATCAGTCACT
>RPPD01000607.1 GCA_003818675.1 Spirochaetaceae bacterium | reverse complement strand
TGATGAGATTTGATCACGTCTCTCTCGACCCTCTTTTGGATTTTTTCAAAAGGCCTGACCTCCTTCGGTATTTTCGCGATCACCTTGAATACCGAATAGGCGTTGTTGTTCAATTTGATCGGTCCGCCCGTTTCTCCGATTTTCAATTTGAAAGCCACATCGCTCAACTGACTGTACTGATTGCGCGTGAACGGCTCAAAGATGCCGTTCTTCTCCTTCATGCCGGGCCGGAGCGTATACTCGGCTGGGTATCTCAACAAGTCAAACCGTTTCAGCGTCAGCTTTTTAATGCGTTCTGCGAGAGCCAGATCGTTGACCATCACTTCCTGGATGCGCACCATCTCCTGGCTGGAGTAAAGGCTGTCTTTATGCGTTTCATAATACGAAAGCGCCTCATCCGGAGTCGCTTCTATTCCGGCATGGATATGCTTTTTATAGAGCTCTTCGATCATCGCTTTTTCCATGGTGTTCTTCGCGAAGGTTTCCACTTTTTCGTCCTTGTCCAACCCACGGTCCCTCGCCACGTCCGTCAGAATGTCGGTCATGACAAACTGATCGATATAGGATTTGATGGTCTCCCTGTTGCGCATCGATATGCCCATCATGGAATACAACCTTCCCAACCGCCCGGCGAAATCACGGACTGTAAACCGCCCCTTGTCCCATTTGATAAGAGTCATGTCCTGGATGTCCGAGGGAAGATTCCGCAACGTGTCGAGCAATTCCTCCCTGAAAAACGGCCGGGAATTGGCGAAAAAGGTGGCAAGCGTGTCCACGGATTGATCCATCCAGGCAAGGCCGCGTTTTTTCCTCTGACGTTCCTCAAATGCCTTCGCCGATTTGGACAAGTCCGCGTTCCGCTCGCGAACCAGTAGGCTCTGGATTTCATCATGCGATTTTTCGAATGGAGCCCGTTCCTTAGGTCTGATTTCTTCAACACGGATGATGTTGAATCCTGCGGAATTCTTGATCGGCTTTGAAACCTCGCCGATTTTCATCGTAAAAGCGGCATTTATCAAAGGGTCGTTACTGCGCTGATATTGAAGATATCCAAGAAGACCGCCGTTGATGGCTGAATGCTCGTCCTCCGAAAACTGCCGGGCCAATTCAGAGAACGATTCCCCATTCTGAATTTTTTTATAGACATCCATGGCTTTGGTCCGGATGCTGTCTTCCTGGGTTTGAGTGACGGGGGGGCTTAACTTAAACAGGATATTCCGGATTAAAACCTCTTTACCCGTTCTGGCGTAGTAGGCGCGAATATCCGTTTCCCGGACCGCGGGCTCCAGAATGACTTTCTCGTATAAACGCCGCAGCATGAGGCGCTGTTTTTCCGGTTCCACTTTTGCCAGAACCGTGGAGTCTTTGTCGAGGCCCAGGCGGTAAGAGGCCTGAATTTTCAGGTTCTCCTGTATCATTTTATCCAGATGCTTTTTAAAATCCGCGATCGAAGGCTGAGCGCCTTTGGCCAACGCGTAGTTTTTTTCAAAATCCGCCTTAAATTCGCTCAGCTTTATTTTTTTTGTTTTTCCGATTTGAGCGACGAAAGGATCGTTCTTCGTACATCCGGTCAGCCAAAACATCGAAATGAGGGATAAACCGATGCAACATTTCCAGAATCTCTGCATAAATCCTCCAAAAACAGTATTCTTGAACAGGAATGAAACCGCCTCATGCGGCGGAGTATCTCCGATAAATGATTTACTCACCCGAAGGCAACGCCTGGAGGTCCGGAGGAACCGGAACTTGCGACGCCTCAAGCCTTCAATTTAAAGCACATACCAATAGCTTGGTCCCGCACTGCGGGATTCGGCTCGTCATTGCAGCGCCGATGGCCTTAAGCGTTTCCATGCAACAGGCGCTTCTGATAAGAAAATATAGCCTGT
>RPPD01000606.1 GCA_003818675.1 Spirochaetaceae bacterium | reverse complement strand
TGGGAAACGAGGAAGACTTTCAGCTCTGCCTGGGGATTGAAGGGCCGGAAGAAGGCGGCAAGGACATCGGGGTAAAGATTGACAGCTTCAAGGGCATGATAGACCGGGTGAAAAAGGCGTTCCCCAATGCGCAGGTCTTTGGAACAACACTTCGCCAGGTTGTAAGCACAAATTGCCACCTTTGGGGTGCTATCATGCTCGAGGGGAAAAACTGGCACGTGGTCCAGCCGCGTGAAATCACAATTCTGGACCGCATAGGCGGTGGCGACGGATTTGTCGGCGGTATGATCTACGCAATTCTTAAAGGCTGGGAAGCGGAGAAGTGGATCCAGTTTGGCTGGGCCACGGGCGCGCTCGCAACAACCATGGTCACTGACTACGGCCAGCCCGCTGACGAGGACCAGGTATGGAGCATCTGGCAGGGTAATGCAAGAGTCAAGCGATAGGCGCTTGGACTCGTGTAGCGGTAATCCGTTTTCAACATTTCATTACTGTTTCCGGAGAAACCAGATAACGGCATCGGAACCGACTGCCGTCATGTACACATCATTTCCATCCGGTGAAACAGCGATCGCCGTGGCTCCGTCCAGTGTCGGGTGTGTGTAACTGCCGTCGAACCGGAGCGAACCGTCCGTCATCCGGGTAAACCAGGCAACAGCATCATCTGAATTGGCTGCGGCATAGGCATTTTTACCGTCCGGCGACAGACTGATTGACCATAAACCATCAAGATCGCTATTTGAATATTCCCCGCCCAGACTGAGTGAACCGTTGGCCTGGCGTGTGTACCAGGTGATTAAAGATAATCCCGCAGAATACACGTTTTTTCCATCGGGAGCGACCGTCACACCGATAGCCCTGTGGAGAGTATTTGTGATGTGTACCTGGTTGGAGAGAGTACCGTTCAGGCCGCGATCAAACCATGTGACCGCATTTGGTGATACCGCACAAAAATCAATGGCGGCATAGACATTTTTCCCTTCAGGGGAGACGGTGAGTTTATATGGAAGATGTATCTGGGCGTTCGTATACCTGGAATTATATGTGAGCGAGCCATTGGAATTTCGTGTGAACCAGGCGATGGCATCAGCGCCCTGAGCGGTTATATAGATATTGTTTCCGTCCGGAGAAATGGCTATTCCTGTGGGAAATGGGTAATTGGCATCGGAATATCTTCCCCTGTAGGTTAGCGAACCGTCGACAGTCCTGTCAAACCAGACGACACCGGAACCAATAGACGCTACATAGACGTTGCTTCCGTCCGAAGAGACAACAACATCGCAGGGAGAATCGAGATTGGTAGCGCTGCTGTATCTTGCCACATAGGTAAGCGATCCTTCTGCGCTGCGGTCAAACCAGGCCACGGCATCAGCGGTTCCCTGCGCGACCACGTAAACATTACGCCCGTCGGGAGAAATTGCCAATGCGATCGCCTGGTCAATAATTGGACCACTGTACATGCCCATTGGTACCAGGCCTCCAGGGACGATTTTCTCATAAAGGGAAAAATAATCCAGCATATCAGAGCAGCTGAATGAAAGGATAGTAAGAATAAGAGCAAAGATTGGTTTAGAGTAAAATATCAAGGTTTTCCACATGTCCATAGTCCTCCGCCGGCAAAGAGCTTTCCCAAAGACTCTTCCGGTACTGGTGTCGGTTCCGGTGTCTGGCGGGAAGTCTCCAAATCGCATGAAGAGAGCAGAAAAAGAATCGTAATGTAAAAATAGGTTGCTCTCATGAATGAACTCCTGTCCTGAACTGCTTGGTTGATATAATCAACTAACGACATTATACATACATATACTAACTGATTCAATTATAAAACCTTGAATTTACAGCTATTTTACATCTATATATTGTGTTTTGAGTGGATCGTATACCTTTTTATTA
>RPPD01000605.1 GCA_003818675.1 Spirochaetaceae bacterium | reverse complement strand
TGACCAGGAAAAACTCTTCAGGCCTTTTTTCCGTTCGGCACTCCAGCGCGGCAAGGTGCCTGGTGTGGGCCTGGGGCTTTCTATTGCAAATAAAATTGTGGAGCTTCATGGGGGAAGGATCCACCTGGAATCTTCGCCGGCCAAAGGCGCCAGGTTTACTGTCATCCTGCCCTATGAAAGGCTTGAAAAGGCAACCGGGCACTCACGGCGCAGGATAGTCATTATTGGCGGCGTGACTGCGGGACCCAAGACCGCAGCCCGGATCCGCCGTCTGGACGAGGATGCTGAAATAACGATAGTGGAGCAGAGCGAATTCCTTTCCTATGCAGGGTGTGGCATCCCGTCATATCTTTCCGGGAAGGTAGCTTCTCCCAAGGCCCTGATGTCAACCGCGGACAATACATTAAGGGACGTCCATTTTTTCGAGTTCATCAAGAACATCAAAATAATGAACCGGACGCGTGCCGTGCAGATTGACCGGGAGAAGAAGGAAATCCTGGTTGCAGACCTTGTTTCACGATCGCAGTCAAGAATCCCGTATGATGTTCTGGTCATCGCCACCGGCGCCCGGTCTGTTGTGCCTGCTATTCCCGGGATCAAAAATGAAAACGTGCATTCACTCTACAGTATCGAGGATGCAGAACGCATCAAGCGTCTTTTTTCAGAACGCCGGGCGGCGGACGTCTATGTTATCGGCGGCGGGCTTGTGGGCATAGAGACAGCTGAATCCCTGATGAGTGCCGGAGCACGGGTCACTGTGCTTGAGAAAGACACTTCAATCCTGAAAATATTTGATCCTGATATATCGCACAAAATAATGGAGGTCCTGAGCCGGAAGGGAGTCAAGACAATCACGGGCATTACTGTGCTTGAAATAAAAAAACTGGATGGAAAGGAAATGGTTGTCACTGACCGGGGTGATTTTACCGCTGACCTTATAATACTCTCCGCCGGTGTTGTTCCAAACTCTGATCTCGGGAAAGCTGCCGGGCTCTCGATAGGCCGGTCCGGCGGCATTCTTGTAAATGAGCACCTGGTGACATCGGATCCGTCGATCTACGCGGTCGGCGACTGTGCCGAGAGCATGAATCCTTTGAGTCCAGACTGCCGCTATCTGCCGCTTGGTTCAGTATCAACCTAGATGGGACGGATTGCTGCGGACAATATCTCCGGCAGGCCCGTGCAGTTTACCGGTTCCATCGGCACCACGATGTTCAAGGTTTTTGATATCTCCGTGGCCAGGACCGGACTTGGAGAGGTTGACGTAAAAAGACTGGCCATTGACTCAGAATCAGTTGTGGTAACCGGCCTGGACCGCACTCATTACTACAGCGGAGCGGACTACATTGTGCTCAAACTAGTTGCAGACAGAAAAACAAAGCGGATTCTGGGTGCCAGTGGATACGGTCGCGGGGATCTTGTTTCCAGAATTGAAGTTCTTGCCGCGGCTATCCAGCAAAAGATGTCTTTGCATGATATTTTTCTTATTGACCTGGGATATTTCCCCGCATTCAATAATCCCATAGACATCCTTCAGACAGCAGCGAACGTGCTCGAGAACAAGATTGACGGCATTGTCAGGACTATCAGGCTTGATTGTTACCTGGAAAACAGCGGCAGTTATACGACTATTGATGTGAGCCCGGCGGCTGAGCATTCATTCGGAAGAATCCCGGGAAGCATCAACCTGCCCCTGGAAAATCTTCGCGCCATGTCACTTCCTTATGCCAAGGACATGCAAATTGTGCTTTATAGCAGGACATCATCCAGGGCATATGAGGCATGGAGATACCTGTCTGCGCAAGGATTTTCTGCATGTCTGGTGCTTGAGGGCGGTTATGAGTTTTACGGAAGCTGATGACGACTTGTCATGGCCGCCATTTCATTCACTTT
>RPPD01000604.1 GCA_003818675.1 Spirochaetaceae bacterium | reverse complement strand
CCAGGCGCACGCCGCGGTGACCGAGCATGGGATTGTTCTCCCGGAGAGACTCAGCGCGCTTCTTGAGTTCAGCGCTGGAAACGCCAAGCTCTGTTCCAAGGGCCGCGAGCTTGTCCTCGGCATGCGGGACAAACTCATGCAGCGGCGGATCCAGGAGCCTGATCGTCACAGGCATACCCTTCATGGTCTCCATGGTGGCCTTTATGTCACCTTTTACGAAAACAGAAAGTTCATTGAGGGCGTTCCGCCTTTCTGCAACGGTTTTGCTCATGATCATCTTGCGGAGAAGGAATAGCGGCTTGTCACTGCCTTCGCCGTAGAACATGTGCTCGGTTCTGAAAAGTCCGATTCCCTCTGCGCCGAACGTGATGGCCTTGGCTGCATCCTTGGGCGTGTCTGAATTTGTTCGGACATTAAGTACGCGGTACTTGTCCACGAGCTTCATCAGTTCACCATAGGATTTGTTGTGCTCTACGTCCACGTCAACAAGCTTTAATACATCCTTGTAGACAAGGCCCTTTGTGCCGTTTAAGGAAATCCACTCGCCTTCATTTACGACATCACCTGACTTTGTCCTGAGAGACTTGTTGTCATTTCCGATTTCCATATCAGAACAACCCACGATGCAGCATTTGCCCCAGCCGCGTGCTACAAGCGCCGCGTGTGAGGTCATGCCGCCCTTTGAAGTGAGGATGGCCTGTGCCTTGTGCATGCCGTCCACGTCCTCAGGTGAGGTCTCTTCTCGCACGAGGATGACCTTTTCACCGCGTGATGCCCACTCGACTGCAGACTCTGATGTAAAGACCACGCGTCCATAGGCTCCACCAGGACCAGCGGGAAGACCCTTGGCTATGGGCCGTGTTGCAGCCTCAGCCTTGGGATCAATCATGGGCAATAGCAGTTCAACGAGCTGGTTGGGCCCAACACGCATGATAGCGGTCTGTGCGTCAATCAGTCCATCCTTGTACATTTCTGTTGCGATGCGGACCGCTGCCACGCCATTGCGTTTTCCAATGCGGCACTGCAGCATAAAGAGCTTTCCCTTTTCAATGGTAAACTCGATGTCCTGCATATCCTTGTAGTGTTTTTCCAGCCGCAACTGGATGGAATCAAGCTCCTTGTAGAGCTTTGGCATTATCTTTTCCAGCGTGGGGAGAACCTTGGACTGGTCATTTTTTGAATAATCATTGATTGGTCCGGGAGTCCTGATGCCCGCAACAACGTCCTCACCCTGGGCATTGACGAGGTATTCACCATAAAACTGCTTTTCGCCGTTTCCGGGGTTCCGGGTGAAAGCCACGCCGGTTGCCGAATCGTCACCCATGTTTCCAAAGACCATGGACTGCACTGTAACAGCAGTGCCCCACTCGTCCGGTATTTTCTCAATGCGGCGGTAATCAACAGCTCGTTTTCCGTTCCAGCTCATGAACACGGCGCCGATGCCGCCCCAGAGCTGCTCGATCGGATTCTCCGGGAAAGGCTTTCCCAGAACCTGTTTTACGATCTGCTTGAATTCTAAAACAAGCGCCTTCAATTCTTCAGCTGTTATTTCAGTATCAAGTTTGTAACCGCGGGCGTTCTTCAATTCCTCAAGTTTTTCATCGAGAATCTTGCGTACGCCTTTTCCACCCTTGGGTTCAATGCCTTCGGCCTTTTCCATGACAACGTCTGCGTACATCATGATAAGGCGGCGGTATGCGTCGTAGGCAAAGCGCGCGTTTCCGGTCTGCTCGATAATGCCCCTTACAGTTGTGTCATTAAGACCTACGTTTAAGACAGTATCCATCATTCCGGGCATGGAGCGCCTGGCGCCAGAGCGGACTGATACCAGAAGCGGATTCTTGGCATCGCCGAATTTCTTGCCCATGAGCTTTTCTACAGACTGAAGCGCCTTTTCCACCT
>RPPD01000603.1 GCA_003818675.1 Spirochaetaceae bacterium | reverse complement strand
GTTTCGATATTTAAGGTTCAGCCAATGGTTGCGACCCTCATACTGTTCACGGGGGGCAGGTCCATCGCCTTTATGATTGACGGCAAATTATCTCCCATACTGGCGAACGATCTGTCTGGTCAAATCGGCGGCGTAATAACGGGAGTGCCAATTCAGACTCCAATAATCCTGACCGCCGTCTTCATCGCGCTCGTTGCAGTGTTCCTCAAAACCACGAATCTCAAACTCTATACGGAGTCTGTGGGAATCAATCCAAATGCTGCGCGTCTGAACGGTATCGACCCGGCAAAGATCAAGTTCTTGACCTTTATGATTCTTGGAGTCTGTACTGCGGTCGCAGGTTTTATCGCAGTTAACAAGGCGGGCCGCCACGACAGCGTCAATCTGCTCAAGTTTATCGAGATGGACGCGATTCTCGCCGTAGCAATAGGCGGAAACGCACTCTCCGGCGGAAAGTTCAGCATCACCGGTTCCATTATCGGCGCGTACACTATAGAGGTGCTGAACAGGACCCTGCTCAGTCTGGAGATAGAAACCGAGACGATTAAGGCCTTCAAGGCGGTGTTCATTATCATTCTCATGGTAGTTGCATCGCCTGTAGTCAGGGATTTTGCCAAGAAAGTCCTAAGAAGGGTTCAAACCATGGGAGTTAGAAGCACTGTACAGAAGACTGGTGAACCAAACGATGCAGCGGTTTCAAACCCGGACACACCTGTGAAGAAGGGGGAGTAGGATGGGATCTCTGAATGCAGCCAAACCAAAAAAGTCACTATCGAATTCGAATCTTCTGTTTCTCATCGCCGCAGTCATATTTGTTCTGATGTACGGGCTTGCCATTATAAGTTATCCGGGCAGTTTCATGCAGTTTCAGACCTTCTTTGACCTGTTCAGCCTGAACGCTCCGCTCATCATCCTGACAGTTGGTCTGAGCATAGTTATGATCGGAGGCGGCATCGACATTTCCGTCGGCGCGGTGACCGGCCTGGTAACCATGTCCTGTGCCGTATTGCTGGAATCGGAATTGGGGAGCGTTTGGGGTGCCATACTTCTTGCGCTGGGCATAGGTATCGCGTTCGGTCTCTTGCAGGGATATCTTATTGCCTATCTTGAGATACAGCCATTTATCATAACGTTGGCAGGGTTGTTCCTGGCGAATGGACTGCTGACGACAATCCACAAAGATCCGATCAACGTGACCATGCCTGATTTCGTGAGCCTGCGGGATTTAAAAATTGTGATTCCCTGGCTTGGTACGGAAAACAGGCTGGGCAATTTCATCCCGTGTGAAATCAAACCAGGCGCCGTAATTGTGGTGGTCCTTGTTGTCCTCCTCGCCATACTGATGAAGTGGTCGCGTTTCGGGCGCAATGTCTACGCCATTGGCGGAAATAGTCAGAGCGCTCTGATGCTCGGCATCAACGTAAAGAGAACGAAATTCTACACATACCTGCTATGCGGATTACTGTCCGGTATCGCGGGCTTTGTGTTCATCATGACAACGGGAGCTGGCAATGTCGGAAACGCGGCGGGATTCGAAATGAAAGCAATAGCCGCGGCTATAATAGGCGGCACGCTGTTAAACGGCGGCGTGGGGAACCTGTTTGGCTCGCCAATAGGAGCACTGACCCTTCTGATAATCAACGAACTGATCCGTGCGGCGGGTGTCCACTCAAACTTTCAAGCGATAATAAGCGGACTCTTGCTGTATGTTTTCATTGTGCTGCAAAGCGTCGTTATGTCTTTGCGTGGCAGGGGGAAATTCAGACTTGCTCTACCGCCCTGGTTGCAGGGAAAGAAAAAGGCCGAGAACCAAGGGTAGCCGAAAGGGCCTTGGGGTGCGGATAATCACGGCCGAGGAGGGCGGAAGGAATGTCGAGAAGCATTCCCCGTATCGCACCCGAAACGT
>RPPD01000602.1 GCA_003818675.1 Spirochaetaceae bacterium | reverse complement strand
TGGTGATAAAACCCACATCGTCAATCACCGTCACACAGGACACAGTGGATCTCAAGGGCAGAGAACAGAAAATACAGACCCATGGTCGCCACGACTCATGCATCTGTCCACGGATTGTCCCGGTTATAGAGGCCATGGCCGCAATAGTCATTGAGGACCACTGGAAGCGCCAGGCCGCACTTGGCACATAATAATGCGCTCGCATAACGCTTCCTGCGCATAGTGCATCCTGCGCATAGTCTTGCTGCGCAAAGCGCTCAGGGCGTAAAAGCCATCAATCCTGTCACTCCCAATGCCGATTATCCAAACAAAATGTATTAGTTTTTTAAAAAAATAGGTTTGTTTTTTATATTATTAAGTTTTATTATTCAGATCGGATATATTAACCATTATGAAGATTCGAACCAAATTCTTACTGCTCATCTGCTTTATAATTCTGAGTTTCACAGCCATTGTGGTCTTTGACCTTCTATATTCAAATGAGATCGCCAAATTAATCCTGCTTAAGGATCAGGGGTATAACGCGATCACAAACCTGTACACCCTTAACATAGAAACACGCGGACTTCTTTATTCACAGTCCCTGGACCTGGCTTTTCGCGAGTGGAAGAATAACGCCGTCATGCACCGCGAAGCCATCAACAATTTTCTCAATTCCGAGTACCTCCTGGTACTGGTCCAAAAAAACCATAAAATCGCAGCTTCGTTTAGGCTGACCCTGGACAACTGGAATTACATCCAGGCTGAACTGGAGCAGATCAGGGAAAAAATAGACTCGAACTTTTCTGATGAGCTTGAAAACAGCATGGGGATATATTTTATAATGGAGCAACGGGCTGGCGACATGGACGTTCTCACTACCTGTAACCTGACTGACGGGGTGGTACAATACCTTACCGGAGCAATCCTGGATTATTTCACCACCATCAACCAGGAGATCAATACCGAGGCGGGAAGGATTGAGACAATCTATGCCATGATCAAATATGTCATGATTGGCTGTCTTATTGTTGTCATCCTCGCTGTATTCTATTTCTTTCTCCGGAGTTTTTCTTCCAGGCTTCAGAAAATGGAATCAATCCTTAAATCCGTTTCCGAAAGGGATTTCAGCCAGGATTTCAACATTACAGGGAAGGACGAGATCGCGGGATTTGCCGAATATATCCGCCTTTCTGTCCATAATCTGAAGGACATCTTCAGCAAAATAAAAATACATTCAAATAGAACAAGTGCTCTTTCCTCTTCAGTTACTTCCGAACTGTCCAATTCCAGTAAATCGCTTGATCATATCACCGACAATATAAAATCTATAAAAAATGACTTTGAGAATCTGAACAACAACATTACAACCTCGTCACGCTCCTCCACGGAGATTCAGCAAAACCTGAACCTGCTGTCGGAACAGATGCAAACCCAGGCTACTACAATTGTGGAATCGTCGGCCTCCATTGAGGAGATTATAGCCTCCATCAACAATATTTCCAAGGTCGTCCAGGCACGGCGCGATTCTGCGCTTAACCTCATCGATGAAATCCGCTCCAGGGATGTTGACATGATCGAGACGGATGTCAAGATTCAGGACATCCACAAGAACATGGAGAAAATCCAGGAGGTTATATCTATAATCAACGGCATAGCGGGACAGATAAACCTGTTGTCTTTGAATGCCGCCATAGAAGCCGCGCATGCGGGGGACTCGGGAAAGGGCTTTGCGATTGTCGCGGATGAAATCAGGAAACTCGCGGAGTCTACCAACAGCAATTCAAAGCAAATTGGCTCGTATGTATCCCAGATAACAAACATGATTCAGGAAACATCCGAGGTCAGCAATAAAAGCCTGGCGGCAAACAAAACCACGGTTGATGAAGTAGTCAGATTTGCACAATTATTCGAGGAAATCTCTGGCG
>RPPD01000601.1 GCA_003818675.1 Spirochaetaceae bacterium | reverse complement strand
TGATCCATCAATAAAAAAGGCTGAAGAGTGTCCCATCATATGGAGATTGGGATCAAACTTCAGCCAATCAGCTTTTCTATATTTTTGCTTCTGCCATCCATCTACCATGTTTGTTGCAATGCTCAATTACAGTGAGAGTTCCAGTATTTTCCTTTTTTACGTGGATGCTCACCGCGGGCTGCATGAGCGGACGCAACATGTAACGTGAAGCAAACACCCTGTTGACATATATGTCAATCCAGGTAATCCAATGGTCCTCGGCCATTGGATGCAGGGTTGAACCGATCTTGATATGAATGTCACGACAGAGGTCGGGAATCAGACCACAATCGTCGGTTACAACGATCTGAGGAACATGCTTTTCCTTGCCTTCTTTTTCAGCGGGCATCAATGCGGCTGTGTCTTCGGAGAACTTTTCCTTTGGTGCAAAACAGACAGGACAGTTTTGCGGTGCTTGTCCGAATTCAACATGTCCACACACATTGCATACATAAAATCTTTCCATGGAACCCTCCTTTTAACAATTAATATGTTTTAAGTAATGACTATATATAATAAATAATATTCAACAGGCAGAAAGTCAATCAAATTTAAAATAAAAAAGACTTGACAAACTATACGTATACGTATAGTTTCAATAATAAATAGACGTATACGTATTGAAAGAGAGGTTTCCCATGGCAACCAAATCAATTGTTTTTATCGAGCCAAAGGCAACAGGACTTCATATCTATTCCCGATATTGCCTGCCAAGGCTGGGGAATATACTTCTGGCTACACTTGCAAAACGGGCTGGATACAAGGTCCGTGTGCTCTTCCATGATGAACAGGAAGTCTACGCGGAAAACATTAAATGTGATATAGCGGCGATTTCCACAATCACTGCAACAGCACCCCAGGCATACAGGATTGCAGATTATTTTCGCTCGCGCGGGATTCTTGTTGTAATGGGGGGTCCACATGTTTCCTTTTTGCCGGAAGAAGCTCTCCTGCACGCTGATTTTTGCGTTTTAGGTGAAGGTGAATATACATTTATGGAATTTCTGCAAAAGCTTGACACACAAGGTGATTTCTCTGAGATTCCCAATCTGGCTTTCAGAAAAAACGGGGTTATTACCATAAATTGCAGCAGGAGTCCGGTTGCGGAATTGGATAATCTGCCATTCCCGGAACTATCCCTGGTTGAATACGGCAAAAAAATGATTTTTGCGAAAATGTCAAAGAAATTGACAATCCCAATACAGACCTCAAGGGGTTGTCCTTTTGACTGCACTTTCTGTTCTGTTACCGGCATGTTCGGGAAACGGTATCGTTTTCGCACAACGCAGAATGTGATACAGGAACTGCAGCAGTATAATCCCAAAAAGCACGTGATATTTTTCTATGATGACAATTTTGCAGCAAACAGACGACACACAAAAGAGCTGTTACAAAGTATGATAGATCATAAAATGAACTTCCATTGGTCTACTCAGGTTAGAACCGATATTGCCAAGGATCCGGAACTTCTTGACCTCATGTACAGGGCTGGCTGCAGATTTCTGTATATCGGTCTTGAGTCAGTTGACCCGAATGCGCTCGCTGAAATGAAGAAGTCGCAATCCGTCGACGATATCAGGCAAGCCATCAGGACGATCCATGCCAGGGGTATCTATATCCATGGCATGTTTGTCTTTGGCTTTGAGGCTGATACACCCGAGACCGTGAAAAGCACTGTCAGGTTTGCGGTAGAAGAGGGATTGGGATCCGCGCAGTTTCTCATCCTCACGCCTCTTCCAGGTTCCGAGTTTTACAATAAAATGAAGAAGGAAAACAGACTGATTCCATCAACATGGGATCAGTTTGATGCGCACCATGTGGCATTTCAACCAAAGGGATTCAGTGTAGACGGACTCCAGCAGGCCCAGATTATGGC
>RPPD01000600.1 GCA_003818675.1 Spirochaetaceae bacterium | reverse complement strand
GATCACCGTGAACAGACCCATCGTCTTTGATCCTATCGCAACGGTATTGAAATTGGAGAAATGCCGTTGATAGGGTGTTTGAGACGGAATTGAAGCTTTTCGCGCAATTCGTCAGTGAACGCCGTCCAAATCAAATTTATAGCGGGTGGCCATCCATTTCAATCCATCGAGGGAAAATGAAAAGAATGCTGTTACCGTGTGCGGTTTGTGTCGTTGCAGTTTCGATGGCCGCCCCAAAAAAGGTTGAATGGGTCTCTACCACCGAGGCTTCCAGATGGGCCGAACAGGAAGGATTAAGCACAGGCCCTGCATCCGGTCAAATGGATGCGGAAGTATTTACCGGCAGACCCCTGCAGGCCATCGAAGGTTTCGGGGCCTGTTTCAACGAGCTGGGCTGGACTTCACTGAATTCGCTCAGCCGAGCGGACCGCGAATCGGTTTTGAAAGAATTGTTTTCGCCCGGGCTGGGCGGCAATTTCACCGTTTGCCGCATGCCCATCGCCGCCAACGATTTCGCCCGCGACTGGTATTCGTACGATGAAACCGACGGCGATTTTGAAATGAAGAATTTCAGCATAGCCAATGACCTCGAGACCCTGGTCCCTTTCATTAAAAACGCAAAGAAATACAATCCCGGCCTCAAAATATGGGCTTCACCCTGGAGTCCCCCGTCGTGGCTGAAATGGAACAAGCATTATGCCTGCTCCCGCACCTGGCCAAGCATGGAACTCCGGTTCCAAAACGGCCTCGACACCTTGAAACAGGGCCGGGAGGGCGCGAATTTATTTCTCATGGAAGGGAAGTATTTGAAGGCCTATGCGCTGTATTTCTCGAAATTCATAAAGGCATACCGCGAGCAGGGAATTGACATTTTTGCCGTCATGCCCCAGAACGAGTTCAATTCATGCCAGCTTTTCCCGGCATGCACCTGGACGGCCTCGGGCCTTGCCGCTTTTATCGGCTCCTACCTGGGCCCGGCCATGGAAAAGGACAAAGTCGAGATCCTGTTCGGCACCATGGAGCGGCCGAATGTCGCGCTGATCGATACAGTCATCAACGATCCTACGGCCGGCCGATACATCAAAGGCATCGGTTTCCAGTGGGCCGGTAAAGAGGCCATCGCGGAAGCGCATCAAAAATATCCCGGCATGAGGCTGTATCAGTCCGAGCAGGAGTGCGGCGACGGCAAGAACGATTGGGGGTATTGCTGTTACGCGTGGGCTTTAATGAAACACTATCTGTCAAACGGAGCCAATGCGTATATGTACTGGAATCTGTCCCTTGACAGGGACGGGTTCAGCCGCTGGGGCTGGCGTCAGAATTCGCTGGTCAGCGTGGATTTACAGAAAAAATCCTTTGAATACAATTTTGAATATTATCGGTTAAAACATTTCAGCCATTATGTCATGCCCGGAGCCAGGCTTCTTGAGACCAGCGGCTATTTCAATGACATGCTGGCATTCATCAATCCGGATAAAGGCATTCTCGTGATTGCCAGAAATGCTGACAAGTCCGATAAGAAAATCAAGATAAAAATCGGCAGTCAAGAGATCAATCCTTTATTGAAAGCCGATTCGTTTAATACGTTCGTCATCAAATAGATACAGTGTCGCTTTGGTCCGTCGAAAACCTGAATGTTTTCTATTCAGAGGAATTGAAAAATGAGAAATTCAATCAAAAATGACATTATTAGCCCTTGTGGCTTAATGCTGCTGTCCTTGTTGCTTTTCCAGAACAATCATGCCTTGTCCGGACAGGGGAAAATGCCGGAACCCTTTCATTTTAAATACGCGGGTATTGACCTGTCCTTTAATTTCCATGAAGGCCATTTGCGCCAGGAAACCATGCTTCCAGACGACACTGAATCCATCAAAATACCTCCTGCATCCAAAATTTCCGGAATCGAAGTTGCCATGCAAT
>RPPD01000599.1 GCA_003818675.1 Spirochaetaceae bacterium | reverse complement strand
CTATAAACTTGGTTATCCGGTCAATGTCAGGACTGCAAATGACTATAGGCGGGGATTCATTAGTCCGCTGGGAAAAAACAGGAGGCGGTTCGAGGGACAAAGGCATATTTGATGTAAAAATCCATCTTTTTTCGTTTGTATGGGTCCCTACACAGACTATAAAGTACGGTGAAATTATTTCTGAAAACCTTGTTGAGCCTGTAGAAGTTGACCTGTCGCAATACAATGATGCACTTCTTGAGGCTGATGCTTTTTCAATGTTTACTGCACTCAAGAATCTTTCGCCAGGAATTCCAATTACACAATCTGGAGTAACAAAACAAATTCTTGTACGGGCGGGAGATACAGTAAAAATTACATTCGTGCGTAAGAATCTGTGTATAGAAATGCGGGGCAGAGCGCTTACAACAGGTGGATTTGACGAGTTTGTCACAGTCAGGCCTGAGGGCGTAACAAAAAGTTTTCATGGAAATGTATCAGGTCAGCGGGAGTTGCGGATTGAATTTCGTTAAAATGGGAAGTTTTACAATATTCATGCTCTGTGCTGCAATAATGTGGTCCGTACCCGAGGTGCGTATTAAGGAAATAGCAACAATAGGCGGGATGCGTGATAATCAGCTTGTGGGTGTCGGTCTTGTGACAGGATTGTCAGGCAGGGGGGATTCACCCAACAGTGTCATGCTCAGGGATGCGATTGCCAATCTGGTTTCACATTTCGGTTTTACTCTTTCACCCTCTGATGTCAGGAGCAGGAACTGTGCAGTGGTAATGGTTACAGCAGATATCCCGGCATATATCCGTCCAGGGGACCGCTTTGACATTGTTATTTCAAGTCTTGGTGACGCTAGAAGCCTTGAAGGTGGAATCCTGCTTCAAACAGCACTCAAAGCCGCGAACAATCAGACCTATGCAGTGGCACAGGGAATGCTGAGTGTTTCACAGGAAAGAAATTCTGTTAAAACAGTTGGTGTGGTGCAGAATGGGGCAATAGCAGAACGTGAAGTTGTAGCGACTATTGTATCAAATAACAGCATTTCCATAATATTGAAGCAAGCGGATTTTGTAACAGCAGCAGCAGTTGCCAAGGCTATAAGCGAGCAGGTATCAGGAGTAAGTGTACTCACACGTGATGCATCCAGAATTGAAATATTGGTTCCCGAAGCAGAACGTGGAAATATAGTTGCTTTTATCGCAAAGATACAGGCAGTTACAGTCAAGCCGGATGCCTCCACAAAGGTTGTAATTGACTCAAGGAGCGGAATGGTAGTCATGGGTGAAAATGTTAAAATCGGTAAAGTCGCTGTTTCGTACAAGTCCGCGAGTGTCCAGGTAGGTTCGTTCTATTCAGCGGGGGAAGATACAGCAAAGGATCATTTCGTAGTTGAGGAAACAATTTCTGTAGAAGATTTTGTGAAGACCATGAAGGATATTGGCATCTCCACGGATGCAGTAATTCAGATGCTGCAGTCAATAGAAAAAGCAGGAGCTTTGTACGGAACACTTGTGGTGAAGTGAGGCAAATATGAGTGAGATGATAATTCCAAATTCCATAGGTTATACGCAGACACATACCGAACGCAATATGCAGAGAATGGGTGAACAAAGCGCACCACGCATTGCAGGCAAAAGTGAAGGCACACATACTGACAAAAAGCTTTATGACGTATGTGTTGAATTTGAAGCTATTTTCATAAAACAAATGCTAAATACCATGAGAAAAACAGTGGAAAAATCAGAACTTGTAAACGGTGGCTATGCAGAAGAGATTTTCGAAGACATGCTCTATGATGAATATGCCCAGAACATGGCTGAGAGCAAAAGCTTCGGACTTGCGGACATGATTTACAGGGATCTTGCATACAGACGAAACATTTAAAAAAAAAACAATTCAAAACTCCAATATCTCCATAATTTTTATAAT
>RPPD01000598.1 GCA_003818675.1 Spirochaetaceae bacterium | reverse complement strand
TCCTTGTAACGCAGTTTTCCGCGCTTTTCCCCCAATATCGTTCCGCGGATTTCTCCCTGTTCCAGGACGCGCCGTACAGTATCACGGCAGAACGTGACATTCTCTGGATCGACGAGGAATCTGCGCAGAAAAAAAGGGATCAGGCGGAACGGGAGGCGTTCCCGGTTTTCAGGATTGATGACGATGTGTCAGACCGTGTGATGGATGCATACAGACAGTTCCGTGAGTTCATGCAAGCCTCCCGCGATCCGTCTCTTGCCGAAGATAAGGCTGTCTATTATGCGAATCTCAAGGCATCAGGTGTCATAAGACAGGAAATCATGAAGCTTTTTCTTGAGCAGAATGCCAGGACACAGGACTTGCTTCTCTCGCGTGGCGAAGTGCTGCTCTCCACGGCGCTTGCAGGAGGTGTTTTTTCTACGAGCGGAATGGACCAGGATCTTTTTCTGGTGAAAGGGATTGAAGTAATAAGGGAACTCGATGGCCGTGACATCAGTACAGAGCGGGAATTGAATGAGGTGCTCACCCTTGCCTCGCTCCCTGCATGGCTTGCCAGCCAGATCGGACAGAAGGACGAGCAGGAACTTATTAGACAGATAATTTTCCCGATAATCCAGAGGTTCATGGAAGAAAACGGCCGATTTGATATGAGCACTACCCTTGAAAACAGGAGAACAGCCCGCCGGAGCGTGACGCCGGAACAGGAAGTGCTGAAGAAGGGGCTTTTGATTGTGGAGAAAAGCCAGCCTGTGACCCGCGAGATTTACACCAAGATCCAGGCCTATGAGCAATATGCTGCTGCGGATCTTGTTAATAACATTCTGGGTATTCTTCTGCTGCTGGTACTGGTGATATTGCTTGCAATAATACTCCAGGGAAGTGTTTTTGCGTCAAGGCTGCTTGTCCGAAAGGAAATTATATTTCTTGCCGTGACGTCCTGGATCTACGTTTCCCTCGCGGCCATGTTTTATCGCATCCTGCCTCTGCCTGATTGGCTCGTGCTCTCGCTTCTTCTTCCCACAGCCACGATATCAATGCTTGTCGCAATTTTTATCTCGGCCCAGACAGGAATAATAATGTCCCTGGAGTTCTCCCTGCTGCTCCTTTGCTTTGGCAATGACATGGCTTCAATGCTCTTCGCGCTTATGTCGGGAATTGCGGGCTGTGTTATGGCGCAGAGGGCCTCCCGCAGGTTTGATATTGCCCGTGCGGGAATTGTTCTGCTTCTCTACCAGGCGCTTCTTTTTGGTGTGCTCTGCCTGGTGCTGCAGAAATCCTGGGATGAGGCGTTCCCCGGCATACTTATGGCAGCGTTAAACGGCTTTTTCTGTGTGGCACTCATGCTTGGATTCCTTCCGCTTCTGGAACACATCATGAACACGCCAACGCGTTTCAGGCTCATGGAGCTTTCTGACACAAACATTCCCATCATGAAAAAGCTTCTTGTTATGGCGCCTGGAACCTACAGCCATTCCATGAACGTGGCAAACATGGCGGAAACTGCGGCAACAGCGATAAACGCAAATGCCCTGCTTGCGAGAGTGGGCGCTCTTTTCCACGACATTGGCAAAATAGACCAGCCCGAGTATTTCATTGAAAACCAGTCTGGAGGAAACATCCATGATGATTTGAAGCCAAGTCTCTCGACCGCGGTCATCAAGGCCCATGTGAAACTCGGCGTGGAAAAGGCAAAGGAGCTGGATTTACCGCAGGCGGTTATAGACATCATAAGCCAGCATCATGGCAAAGGCATCATCTCATTCTTTTTTCACAGGGCAAAATCCAGTGCCCATGAAAAGGAGGGGATAAACCCGGAGGATTTTTCCTACCAGGGCTCACGACCCAATACGCGGGAAGCCGCTGTGGTGATGCTTGCAGACGCGGTTGAAGCCGCATGCAGGACACTCAAAAAACCAACCCCCAC
>RPPD01000597.1 GCA_003818675.1 Spirochaetaceae bacterium | reverse complement strand
TGATGGTCCTGGATGTGGCCCTGGGATAATTTTCCTTTTCTTTGCAGATATTCCTAAAAAATCAGATACTTCAAGCATGAAGAATCAAATAATTTCTATCATGCCTGAAAGAACGAAGTATCTGATTCACATCCTGGCATTCATTGTATCCCTTGCCTTCCTCATCTTGGCGCGTATCTTGTACAGTTTTCTGCTCTTTCATTTTTTAGTAGAAACATTCGCAGTCGTCGTGGCATTTTCAATTTTTCTCTTTGGCTGGAACACATATGAAAATCTCAACAATGGTTTTTTTAAAGTTGTAGGAATCTCTTTTCTTTTCATCGGAGCACTGACAATCCTGCACACAGCGACATATTACGGTATGTAGCTGTTACTCTTGCAGTCTATCTTTCCATTTTCACACTCTACAATAAAGTGGACGATTCCCTTAATCTTACAGGCCACTTTACAAGATTTTTTTCAACATACCTTGTCTGCTGGGCTATTTTTGAAACCGGCGTCCGGGAGCCTTTTTCATGTGTCTTTAAAAACCTGAAGGAACATGAGGAGAGCCTCAAACGCGCTTTGGCCAATGTGAAACAGCTTTCAGGGCTTCTGCCAATATGCACGTCATGCAAAAAATAAGGGATGACAAGGGTTACTGGAACCAGATTGAGGAATATATACGAGACCATTCCGAAGCGGAGTTTTCTCATGGCCTGTGCCCGGAATGCTTTAGAAAGTACAAAAGCATGGCAAATGAGATTACGAATAAAACCAGCGGTTAATTCAGGTTCTGGGAATCTGCGGGTTTCCCAGCTTCAGGTTTCTGCATCTCGGGCTTCTTGTTTTCGGCAGGTACATCAGTGTTACTTCCAGATCCCTTTTCTGCCAACTCGCGCTTGAACTCCTCATTAAGTTTGAGGAACTCCTTGAGATTGTGGGGCAGCGTATAAGCGATAAACTTGCGCGTCAGGAGTTCATCCTTGTCATCAACAAGATTCTGCGGATCAAGATAGGATATTCCAAGACGCTCACGGAGCTCGGGCAGGAGGTATTCCCTGATTACACGGAGAAATGCCTCTATCTCCTGCGCTTTTTCCTCCAGCTCAGCGGTGTCGTACTGCTGGTGTTTTTCACTGCGCAGAAACTCCCGTATTTCCCTGATTGATTTCATCTGGAGTGGAACGGATTCCAGCACACTGAAAAACCAGGCGCGGTCAAAGTTCTTATCAAAGATCTCCCGCATCCTGGCAATGATAGGATCAAGTTCTTTTCTCATTTTCCCCTCCCATGGTTTTTGCATGCAGTCCCAGTTAATGAATATAGTATCATAAAATCTTCTGTAATCCAATTTAAAAATCCAATTTAAATTTCATTACAAGCCCAGGATTTTGACGCACAAAAGCGAGGATATCATGGCGTTCAAGTGCAAAAAGCGACAGATCCTTCTTGTAGGAAAACGTATACCTGGATGGCAGATCTTTCTCCACCTCGTGGAGTTCTCCCACAAAATCTCCCCTGCCAAGAACCGCTATTCGCCTGTTATTCAGGAATACTTCCACCTCGCCTTCACGGATTATGTACATTTTTTTGAAGCCTTCTCCCTGCCTTACAAGAACACCTTCTCCTTCAAGTTTTTTGCGGGAGAGAACGGATTCTATCCAGGTTTTCTGGTAGCTTGACAGACGCCTGAAAACACCGCTTCCCGAGAGTATATCCCAGCTCTCCGGATCGCGGTTATTGACAAGCCTTTTTAGCGTCTCCTCAAATTCAGTTCCTGCGATAAAGCTTATGAATTTGTTTTTCTCCATGGTGTAGACCACAACATCAGTTTCTGCGACAACATCAGCGGTTGTAGGCTGGTCTGTCATGAGCGCCACTTCCCCGAAGTATTCAAACTCGCTGTAGATCTTTTTCTGCGAGAGCCCCGGAACTGCTATTCC
>RPPD01000596.1 GCA_003818675.1 Spirochaetaceae bacterium | reverse complement strand
CAACACCTTTGACTTTGTAATAAATCGCCTGATTTGCGCGGAAAAGGCAGGATTGAGCGTATACCTTCTG
This sequence comes from Spirochaetaceae bacterium, assembly GCA_003818675.1. Next base: position 1,863 of record RPPD01000596.1, on the reverse strand, counting down.
GGGGGCAAGAAAAAGGACCTTGAAAAGGCTGAACTTAATGTAAGGACCTCCTTCCCGGGTCTCAAGATTATTGGCAGGTATTCAGGGTATTTTACAGAGGGAATGGAGAAGGACATCCTTGTGGCAATCAAGAAATCCGCACCTGCCATATTGCTGGTAGGCCGCGGAATGAAGGGCAAGGAGTTCTGGCTTTACAGAAACAGGCCTGAGCTCGCATCCGGCATCTCACTGTGGGTGGATAACTGCATAGAAATTTTCGCAGGCACTGACAAGTATGTCCCTGAGGACCTTTTCAAAGCCGGGCTTGAATCCATGACAGACGCAATGAAAAAGCCATGGAAGTATCTGCTCGTGTTCCGATATATATATTTCAATCTGCTCCTTCTGATCTACAAAATATTCAAGTTATGACCCTGGGAGGGATATCCTCCATGATTTCAGTATTGTTTGTCGATGATGATGTCCAGGCGCACAAGACGCTCAGGATAACAATGGAAAACCGTTTCAGGATGGTCTCTGCATTTTCAGCTGAACACGCAATTGAAGTTCTCACGCATGAAAATCCGGACGTGGTCCTGCTTGATGTAAACCTTCCGGGAAGAAGCGGTTTGGAGCTGCTGCAACAGATCACTGCCAATCCGCTTTCGCCTCCGGTAATAATGCTCAGTGCTGAATCCGAAGTCTCTGTTGTTGTGAAGGCCATTCAGGCTGGTGCTTATGATTATACGGTAAAACCCTGGGATTTGAAAAAAATGGAAGGGACAATCCTCTGTGCCGCAAGCCGCAGGCTGCAAAGATGCGGAACAACAATCTCTGAATCTGCGGAGGATATGATCGGAATCATCGGGGAGTCTCCTGCCATAAGGCAGGTGAGGGAACTGATCCGCAAATATTCCGGATATACTTCAAGCGTCCTGATTTCAGGCAAGTCCGGGACAGGAAAGGAGCTTGTAGCCCATGCCCTGCACAGGCTTTCATCCAGATCAAACGGGCCTTTTGTCGCAATCAACTGCGGGGCAATCCCGCAGAACATTATTGAGACCGAGCTGTTTGGTTCAGAGCAGGGCGCTTTTACTGATGCCCGTGAGCGGCCCGGGAGCTTTGAGCGGGCTGATTGCGGCACACTTTTTCTTGACGAGATAGGCGAGATGCCCCTGGTGGCGCAGGTGAAACTCCTGCGTGTGCTTGAAGAAAAAAGAATTATGCGTGTTGGCGGTTCACGCTCGATACCAGTGGATGTGCGTGTGGTGAGCGCCACCAACAAAGAGCTTGCGGAGATGGTTTCACAGGGGCTGTTTCGAGAGGATCTCTATTACAGGATAAGTGTTCTTCAAATATCGCTTCCAGAACTCTGTGAACGCTCCCAGGATATAATGTTGCTCGCCCTGTATTTTATTAATGTGCTTTCTTCGGAGAAAAAACAGCTTGGAGCTGATGCTCGGGAAAAGCTCTCCTGCCACAGGTGGCCTGGCAATATTAGGGAGCTAAAAAATGTGATTGAGCGAGCCCTGATTCACGTTCAGGGAGACTTAATCCGGGCGCAGGACATAGTATTTTGACTTTCCCTGTCCGTATTAGCGTTTCCGAGAGCGAATGGCTGTAATGATTGCCAGTATAAATATGATTCCTGTTGGTATTACCAGACACAAAAGTCCATAGACTTTAGTGAGCCAGGCGCCCACGCCCGCACCCGCCAAGAAACCGAACAAAGGCAGGCCTGATTTTCGCAGACGGAATCCCATTTTCCCGCGTGCACGTTTTCTATCAGCTTCAGAGTCAAAATGCGGCGGAAAGAACAATTCCACTATATCAATGGTAAACTGCGCGAGGTTTCCCGTCATGACAGTGGTGGGCGCAAAACTT
>RPPD01000595.1 GCA_003818675.1 Spirochaetaceae bacterium | reverse complement strand
GGCGAGCGCGGTTTCCTTTGCCTTGCCGCTGCCGTTCTGGTACACGGAGACGAGGCCGGGAACGCCGAAACCGTCAAGGTATGCTTTCCGTTCCTCAGTGGCCGGGCTTTTGGGAGCGACCATGATCACATCAACGTCGGCCGGGGGCACGATCTGCTTGAAGACGATGTTGAAGCCATGCGAGCAGGAGAGGGTTTTCCCCTTTTTCATGTGTTTCTCAATATTGTCCTTGTAAATATGTCCATGGTGTTCGTCGGGCAGGAGCATATGGATGATGTCGGCCTTTTCCGCAGCCTTGTCGATAGACATGACCTCGAAGCCCGCTTCCTTGGCCTTTTCCCAACTGGGATTCTTTTTGCCGTTGATTTCCTCGGTTTCACCGATTATCACTTTTATGCCCGAATCCCTGAGGCAGAGCGCCTGTGCGCTTCCCTGGTTGCCGTAGCCGATGATGGCGATTGTTTTTCCGGAAAGAACTGCGACATCGGCGTCTGAGTCATGCAGAATGTTTACCATGTTAACTCTCCATTATAAAAAATTTTCACAGGCTCTTTAACAGTGGTTTTGGCGTGTCCTGTGAATGAAAAACGGCCGTTTTTTAGGGAAACGCCCGCAAGAAATGCCTGAAATTAAACGATTCTAAGTAATATCACATTAAAACCGATGTAGTCAAGTCGAGGGTTTCCCAAGGGTTTCAAATAAAAAAGCCGGACTGATTACCGGCTTTAAGGCAACTGGATGTTCCTGATACCAGAAGTATCATCCAGGCCAAATGTCAGATTGCCCAAGGGCGATCTCGTATAATTTAATGTTAATCCCGTAAAAATATTCTGTCAATATTAATCTAACAATATTTTTCAGAAAGTAATATCATGATATATATAAAACCCAAAATATAGAAAAGTTGCATAGTGCGGTGAATTGAATAAATCCTTGTGGTCGGACAGTGCAAGCGGCAGGCAGAACCAGCCTGCTGTTAATCTTCCAGAATAATAATTTCAACGCGACGGTTCTGGATGCGGCCTTCTTCCGTGTCGTTTGTGGCTACGGGTTCGTTGGCACCGCGTCCCTGGTAGATGAAGCGATCGGCTGGTATGCCTCGGCTTACCATGTAGTCCACAATTGCCTTGGCACGCTGGATGGACAGGGAGACCTGGGTCTCAACGCTTCCCCATTTTGCCGTGTGGCCCACAACAAGGAATGTCCTGTTGGGGACGGTTTTAAGTGTGTCAGCCAGGCGCTGGAGCCTGCCCAGATCATCCGGAACAATGATTGCCTGGTCCGGTTGAAAGTGAATATTGTTCAGCGTGATTGCGACACCCTCATCGCGGCGCTCGACAGTAACATCCTCAATCTTCTTTTCTTCTATTACATCCTCGAGCCGCCTGGTCACTTCAGTGCGGTCGAGCGCGGCTATCATGCTGTAGAAGGTCAGGATAATTCCCTTGTAGTTTTCTGTTGTCTTGTCCGCGAAGGTGTATGTTTCATCAACGGAATCCCTCATGAGAAGGGGACGTTTGTTCTCAAGGTCAAAGTAAATGGTGACCACGTGTTTGCCAGAGATGTCAGAGAGATTGGGATCTCCGTACACATCGTCTCCGCGTTTGTAGCGCATGGCATATTGCGCCTGGATGATATCGCATGTGACTCCATTGAGGTCCCCCTCTCCCTTGTAGGTATAGTCGCAGAAAAACTTCACGCGTGTGTACACCCCATCACGCCGTGGTTCAACTACACGCACGCCATATGCCTGCCACTTGTCTCCGGGATTCAGGCTTTTTGCAGGGAAAACAGGAAAGCCGCGGAGCGTGGGATAGGGCGCCTTGCCAATGTCGGTAAACTCGCCCTGGGCTGAAATTGTGAATTTGACATCTATAGTATCATCTATTTTTTTAGCCACATCACGGGCATTACGCTTCATTTCTTCCATTACATAAAAGG
>RPPD01000594.1 GCA_003818675.1 Spirochaetaceae bacterium | reverse complement strand
GCGTATACATCGAAGGGGTTGATGATCGAAGCGACTCCTTCGCGGATGAGCGTATTGGTCTCCGGATTGATCTTGACGTCGGTCGTGTCCGGAACCTGTTTGATGCAGACAACAATGTTCAAAGCTTACCCCTTCTTGCCGCGCACGGATTCCTTGATGAGATTCATGGCGATGACCTCGCGCTGTATCTGGTTGGTGCCTTCGTAGATCTGGGTGATCTTGGCATCGCGCATCATCTTCTCAACGGGGTATTCCCTCATGTAGCCGTAGCCGCCGAGGATCTGGACAGCATCAGTCGTAACGCGCATGGCTGTGTCCGAGGCAAATACCTTTGCCATGGACGCGTTCTTGGCGACGTTCTTTTCACCAGCGTCAATAGTGCGGGCAGACTGGTAGGTGAGGGCCCTGGCTGCCTCGATCTGAGTGGCCATGTCCGCGAGCATGAACTGCACGCCCTGGAACGCCGATATCGGCTTGCCGAACTGGTGGCGCTCCTGCGAATACTTCAGGGCGATTTCAAATGCACCTTGCGCAATTCCCACAGCCTGCGCCGCGACGCCAGGCCTGGACTGGTCGAACGTCTTCATGGCGACCATGAAACCCATTCCGTCCTTGCCCAGCATCTGGGACTTGTGGACTTTGCAGTCCTGGAAAATGAGTTCGCGGGTTGAATTGGCCTTGATGCCCATCTTTTCTTCCTTCTTGCCGAAGGTGAATCCGGGGGTGTCCTTTTCAATCAAAAACGCCGCTGAGCCGCGTGCACCCCGTGAGGGATCAGTCAGGGTGATGACCGTATAGATTGAAGCGTCGCCACCATTTGAGATCCACTGCTTTGTGCCATTGATGATGTAGTCGTCTCCTTTGGGAAGCGCCTGTGTCTTGATTGCGGATGCGTCTGATCCGGCATCAGACTCCGTGAGCGCGAAGGCCGCGATAATCTCGCCTGAGGCGAGCCTGGGCAGGTATTTTTTCTTCTGTTCTTCAGTGCCGAAGAGGATAATGGGGATGATGCCGAGACCCGAAGCCGCGTAAGCCAGGGCAATTCCGCCGCATGCGCGCGAGAGCTGTTCCACGACAAGGCTCATTTCAAACACGCCGCCGCCCAGTCCGCCATATGCCTCGGGGATGAAAACGCGATAGAGGTCCGCATCTCCGAGAATTTTCACAATTTCAACAGGAAATTTCTCTTTTTCATCATATTCATGGGCAATTGGCTTGATTTTCTCGTCAGCGATTTTGGCCGCGAGTTCCTGGATTTCCTTTTGTTCATCCGTCAAGAAATAGTTCACATTAATCCTCCGCTTTGCAGGTTTTTGTTAGATCGGGTAATCTCTTTTAAAATGCTGTACCCCGATGAGCGAATCACGCTGTCGCGACGCGGAATCGCGGCGTCAGCCGTGATTGACTATAATAGAAAGAGTGTGGTTGGTTGTCAAGCCTGAATTTGCATGGGTTTGGGTGGGAAAATGGGATTGAAACTCCCAGGTCACCCAAGGGAAGGACATCAATTAGCGTAATAGACATTGATTGAATCGGAAACCCAATATGCATTGTTTTTGTATACTTTGACTGTGATAATGTTATAACCCGGATCAAGCAGTTCGAGGGAAGAAAAATGCGTAGAATAATGGGTCGATACATGAACGCCGTTAATATACAATTTAGTCTCCATGGTGTCATAGTAGTCCAGATTGACATGAGCATATCCCTCGATATGCGCGAGTGAATCATATGTGGTACTTCCATCAATGGGTGAGGTAATCCGGGCATATTCAACATAAATATCGCACCTGGCCAGTGAAAAAAGCGCAAAAAGGCTCAATGCTCCCAACATCAAAGTAATAATCCGCTTTTTAATCATACAAAACCCCTTCGGAATCTGTCCACGCAGGTGCCTCCATTTCCCTTTCAGGACAGATCATTTAATAAAACACTTACTGGG
>RPPD01000593.1 GCA_003818675.1 Spirochaetaceae bacterium | reverse complement strand
ACGCTCCCAATCACCAGGGTTCATATGACTTTTTATCCTGGATTTTCAACCCTGATACCCAGATCAATATATTAAAACTTGCAGCGACCCAAAACCGAATGGTTTACGGCATCGCAGGCGGATTTTCCACTATCCCGCGCGTCAATGAAGAAGCACTCCAGACGCATCTGCTGATGTTTTCCGGCCGCATTCCGGCCAAAGACAGCCTTGTATTCCCTGGAATCATGCCCGATAACTGGGAAAAGCTTAAAATGGAAGTTTTCCTGCCATGGATTAACGACCAGCTATCAGGAAAAGAATATACTCCCTTCCCCGCCCCTGCAGAAAAATGACGTGGTTTGATTGACAGAGCCAGCCTTTCTGTTATACTATTCTACAACCAATACAGTCTACTGGAGGTCATTATGGCGACAGTTGAGTTGAAAAATATAACCAAAGTATACGAGGGCGGTGTCAAGGCTGTAGATGATGTTAATATTACCGTTAATGACAAGGAGTTTGTGGTTCTTGTCGGTCCTTCGGGCTGCGGTAAAACAACAACTTTACGCATGGTTGCAGGCCTGGAAGAAATTTCCGGCGGCGAGCTTTTTATTGACGGCAATCTCATGAACGATATCCCGCCCAAGGACAGGGATATCGCGATGGTGTTCCAGAACTACGCGCTTTATCCGCACATGACGGTTTATGAAAACATGTCATTCGGTCTGCGCATCCGCAAATATCCCAAGGAAGAGATCAAGACCCGCGTGCACGAGGCTGCCCAGATCCTCAATATTGAGGAACTTCTTGACCGCAGACCAAAGGCGCTTTCCGGTGGTCAGCGTCAACGCGTGGCAGTAGGCCGCGCAATTGTGCGCAAGCCCAAGGTCTTCCTCTTTGACGAACCCCTTTCCAACCTGGACGCGAAACTCCGCGTGCAGATGAGAGCGGAAATTTCATCCCTGCACACACGTCTGCAGGCAACCATGATGTATGTGACCCACGACCAGGTCGAGGCCATGACCATGGGAGACAAGATTGTTGTGCTCCGCGACGGACTCATCCAGCAAATCGGTTCACCGCTTGATCTTTACAACAATCCGGCAAACCGCTTTGTTGCAGGCTTCATCGGATCGCCGGCAATGAACATCATCACCTCGACCGTAAAGGAAGAGGCTGGCAAGATCGTGGCAGACGAGGGAGATTTCCAGATCACTCTCTCAGGCACCCTTGGAGACAAGCTCAAGCCGTATATCGGCAAAAGTGTCCTTCTGGGAATCAGGCCTGAAGACCTTGTCTACTGCGAACAGGCTGAAAAGGTGAACAACATCAAGACAAACATTGAAGTTATCGAGCCATTGGGATCTGAAATACACATTTACGTGAGCACCAAGTCACACCAGTTTGTCGCCAAGGTCCCGCCACGCTGGCACTTCACTGTAGGCGATGTCGCCAATTTCAAACCTGATGTTACAAAGATGAAGTTTTTTGATATTGAGACGGAACTCTCCATCTAACGATGGAATCCGCCATCTGATCTTTACTGAACAAGATTTCAAGACCCCGCCTATCGTGGCGGGGTTTTTTTTAGCCACTGTGGTTTAACATGTCTTCCCGCACACGCGAAAACCGCGCGTGCGTACACGAATATCCACGAATAAGATATAATCAGGATCAAGGTCCATGTGAATATCTGCCATAAAAACCTCTCTATTGACTTTCAGATTCTTTTTACTCGCTCCTACCCCCGTTTATCCCTCGCATTGCTCGGTATAAACCTGGAGAATCCTACGGATTCTCCAGAAGCATATAAGGTTTTTATGGCAGAAATTATTCACAAGGAAATCTGTTTCAAGCTCATGAATCTGGCGTATACAGTACACAATATACTTGGTTCAGGGCTTTTGGAAAGCGCCTACGAGGAAGCCATGTGCATAGAATTGCGGCTTTCCAATATACCCTTT
>RPPD01000592.1 GCA_003818675.1 Spirochaetaceae bacterium | reverse complement strand
TATGGCGGTTGTGTACTCGGTTATGCTTGAAACAGGCTTGAATAAAACCGAATTCGGCAAGGGCATCCTGGGCGCCTGCTTCATCAATGACGTCGGAACGGTTATCGCCTTGGGGCTTTTATTTGCTCCCTTCAACTACAAAACGCTGGTTTTTGTCGTTGCGATGATTCTTCTATTGATTCTGCTGCCGCATTTAACCGGTTGGTTGACCCGTGGTTACGCTTATCGCACCGCGGCCATCCGAACCAAGTGGGTTATTTTTACACTGTTCGCTTTCGGCGCCTTGGCGCTGTGGTCAGGCAGTGAAGCGGTGCTTCCGGCCTATTTGGTAGGCATGGTCCTGGCCAAAACCGCCATGGAGGATCCACTCTGGATTCGGCGGTTTCGAACGCTGACAGTCGGCTTTCTCACGCCTTTCTATTTCCTTCGCGCGGGGACCCTCGTTTCCCTGACCGCCCTTGTCTTTGCCCCAGTCGTGTTCATTGTGCTTCTGGCCGGCAAAGTGATTTCCAAGATATTCGGACTGTATCCGATCATCGGATTGTTCGTGCGCCGTCGCGACGAACGCTGGTACTATACCCTGATGATGTCCACGGGTCTCACATTCGGGACGATTTCCGCATTGTTCGGATTGTCGCACGGCATCGTGACCCAGACGCAATACTCTTTTCTTGTTGCGGCGGTGATTGCGAGCGCCGTGATTCCGACGTTTATCGCCCAAAAATGGTTCTTACCCGTCAAGGATGAAGAACTCCCGGCCAAATCTGCAATGAACGGATGACATCCTGGAAGGCAAGATTGATTGAAAGTCGGAACCTGTCTGAAAAATGTCATTGGAAGATTGAGGCCATGCATGTTGTAGTCTTGTATCAATGACAGGCGATGGAGTTCGCCGAAACCATCCGCTGAATCGCGGATTGATGACTCCTTTTCTCGAGATAGGGCGACCTATTTCAAGATGAGGAGTTTTTATTTCATGCGGAGAGTCCATGTATTCAATTTGACCAGGATTGATAACACAGGGACGCATGCAGAAGTGATTGAAATCCGCTCTTGACTTGGGAATTCAGGGATTAATCGATGCCATAGAAAATGTCGCTAGCTGTGCCCGCAGTGAAAAGTAGATATCTGTGAAAAAGAACAAATAATAGGGATAATTATTTGCACGCTTTAAAATGTGAAGCATTGACTAATAGTTTTCGAGGTCGAAAGGTGGTCGATAATGTGGGCTTGTCCATCCATCAGGGGGAAATCATCGACCATGCTTACGTAATTTCTGGCGGGAAAATACTCATCGAAGGCGATTCTGATGTGATTGTCAGTGATCCGATGACTCGCGAGTTATTCCTTGGAGAAAGTTTTTCTTTTCATAGGACCTAACTTCCATGCCCACTGTAAAAGCCAGGTTTCGCATGTACCGAGGGGTTCAAAAAAAAACCTCCGTACGATTTGAAAAAGCGCATCGGAGTAGAACCTATAGGGGCCCCTGAATTGTGGCTAATGAAGTTCGGCAAGGCAGTAAAAAGCCACGGGGATGACTCAAAACCAGTAAGTTCATTGTCCATAGAAGAATGAAAATAAATACTTAAAAGACTATTTTTCTTGATATTCGATAAAAATCAATATATATTATAAATAAGCTCTCAAATTCTCAGTTTCCAAAATGGCTTAAATACGCCATCGCCATAATTTTCTATATAAGCCATTTTCGTGAACCAGGTCTTTTATAAGCTATTCTATAGCATATATAAGACATATAAAGATTGGCGAACAAGGCATAAGATAACCATTTGAAAGTCAGGTTTTTAAAGAACGGAAAGGAAAAGGAATGGCGGATAAAATGAAGGAGTCAACCAATGGTCATGCGTCGCTTTTCGAGTGTAAAAAGCGGCAGGCAGCAGTTGACTCGGGATGGATTCCTGAAAGAAAACCAAAACTCATGAAAAT
>RPPD01000591.1 GCA_003818675.1 Spirochaetaceae bacterium | reverse complement strand
TACATCGTGCCGAGACCCTTGGTGTTGAAATCTGCAAAATTTTCCCCGGTAATATTGTAGGCGGTCCGGAATTCGTCAAGGCGATCAGGGCTCCAATGCCCTGGACATCAATCATGCCTACAGGAGGCGTGGACCCAACACCTGAATCCATCAAGGAATGGTTTTCTGCGGGTATCTCGGCCGCCGGAATCGGCTCCAAGCTCATTACAAAAGATCTTGTCAAGGCAAAAAACTGGAAGACCCTCTCTGAGAATGTCCGAAGCACCATTGCCATGATCAGTGATGTCCGGAAGGGAATGAAAAAATAGCTCGGTGCCTGACAAGCCCGCCCAACTTCCTAATATTCCATTACACTTGAAGCGAAAAGAACAGAGGCATATCCATGCGCAGAATTAGACAGTCTTGATTGGCTGATATATTCATTGTAGCTTCCCTTAATGCCCATGCCTGCCACAGCTCCATTGATACTGGGACGTCCTCCTGAAAAACTGACCATGGATTTGACCCCCTCCCAGCCCTTTTGGGCAACAGGCAGGTAATCCGCGGAAATATATCCCCTGTCCACTGCAATTTTAAGCGCGTAAACAAACATGGCGCTGCCGGAAAGCTCCAGCCAATTGTCTTTTTTATCGCCCTGGTCCATGACCTGAAACCAGAGCCCTGTGGCAGGGTCCTGTGTTTTTTTAAGTCCCCCTGCAATCTGGCCAAGAAGCGAAACAAGGTTTTTATGGTCCCTGTGAGTTGCAGGCATCCATGCGAGTATGTCAACAAGAGCCATGGCATACCAGCCCATTCCACGGCTCCAGATAAAGCCTGAAACTCCTGTGGCACTGTCAGCCCATGAGGCATTTTTGTCACTGTCCCAGCCGTGGAACAGAAGACCTGTTTTTGGATCCTGCGCGTGACGTGCGATAAGCAGTGTCTGGAAAGCGGCCATGTCTGCGCTCACATCTGTTTCACCAAAGAGCACGCCATATTTCATGATAAAGGGCTCACCCATATAAATGCCATCCGCCCACATTTCATTGGGATAACGCTCCTTATGCCAGAATCCGCCTTCCATGTTTTTTGGCTGGCTGTTAAAAGCTGTGCGTATGTCCTGGGCAGCCACACGGTACTTGTTGTCATGGGTTTCCTCCCATAAGAGCAACAGGAGAACTCCAGGATGGAGGTAATCAAGATTGCATGCCGAGCGGGAAAAGTTCACTCTCCCGTCCGACATGATGAAGGAGTCAACCCATTTTTTGATATAGGCAAGATATGCGGGGTTCTTTGTTTGCCTGTAGATTTTTTCCATCCCATGAAGCACGATACTTGTGTTGTATTCCCAGCCCTTGTTCATGATGGAATTCGGATCGGGATAACGGTAAATAATGGCATCAGAAAATGCCTGCCCGAGTTTAACATTCGGTGGAGAAATTGTATCTGCCGTTGTGGTTGTACATGAGCCTGCGACAAGCATTGCGCCTGCTGCAGCAAGAAAAACAAACTGTTTCATGAAAGCCTCTCATCTGTATATTGCGGAATTATTTATCTATTGCCCCGGCCATTTCAATGCACGACATGGCAAAAGCGCCCACTCCGTGAAGATCATTGGTCTTTCTTGGTCTGTTTACGTAGTGGATATAATCCCCCACCCCGGTCCCTATACAAATATCATTTATTTCCAGAAGTCACTGTTCATTCATCCTTGTCTTGGAACACATGCCCTTGAATCCGGCCAGAGCCTGTTTCATGTAACCTCTGTCCAGGATTCCCCTGGCAATGCCCTTGGCATATGCGTAGACAAAAAGCGATGTACACGATGTTTCAAGCCAATTGTCCACCAGATTCCCCTTGTCCAGCACCTGGTACCAGAGGCCGGTTGTCTGATCCTGAAATTTCGAAAGCGCCTCCATGAGCGAGATGAATATATCCAAAAGCTTTTTTCTGTCCTTGTGGTTTTCCGGAAG
>RPPD01000590.1 GCA_003818675.1 Spirochaetaceae bacterium | reverse complement strand
CTAATCTCGCGGTCTTTGCGTCAGGCAAGTGATCCAATTTCCAGGCGATCGCAGAGCGGATAAAAAACACCCGGCACAGGCTTGAGTTTCTGCTCTGCAACAAAAAGGCCGCGTATGCATTTGAACGTGCAAGGGCCCTGGGCATCAGGTCTTATCATGTGAGTTATCTGGACAGGTCCCGGGAAGAGGCTGAGAAGGAGATGCTTGAACTCTGCGAAAGGCATTCCATAGATGTCATTGCCCTTGCGGGATTCATGAAACTTTTCACTCCCTGGTTCCTTGAAAACTTCAAAGGTGATATACTGAATCTGCACCCGTCGCTCCTCCCCAAGTATCCGGGGACAGACGGCATCAGGGAAAGCTGGGAATCTGGTGATCCTGAATTAGGCATTTCCGTGATCAGCGTGGATAAAGGCGTTGATACCGGACCCGTGCTGTTGCAGAAATCCATTCCACGGGGGCTTGCAATGACTCTGGAACAGGCCGGGGAGGCTATTCACAGGCTTGAACATGAATGGTATCCAAAAGCAGTCATGGAGAAACTGGATTCCTGCATAAGGGGGTAAAAAGTGAATGTACTTGTTCTTGGCTCAGGTGGCCGCGAGCACGCCCTGGGCTGGCTTTTGAAAAAAAGCAGCATCATCACTGGTCTTTTTTTTGCAGAGGGCAATGCCGGCACTGCTGCATTGGGCAAGAATATTCCCAAAGTTTCGTCCACTGCCAGCTCAGACGTTGTCCAGGCCGTAGTCCAGAACAAGATTGACTTTGTCTTCGTAGGTCCTGAAGCCCCCTGTGCTGCGGGCGTTGTAAACGCCCTTGCAGAGAACAACATACCTGTTATTGGACCCAACCGTGCCTCGGCCGAACTTGAGGCGAGCAAGGTCTATTCCAAAAACTTCCTCAGGCGCTACAACATCCCCACCGCGTTCTCGCGCGAGTTTTTAAAAGCTCCTGATTTTGAAGCATATATCCTTGAAAACCGCGGAAAAAAACTCGTCATTAAAAAGAACGGACTTGCCGCTGGCAAGGGGGTTCTTGAATCTTCAGACCGCGTTGAACTCCTTGATTTTGGCAAATCCATAATAGAACATGATTCTCTTCTTGTTGAAGAGTTTCTGACAGGATGGGAGTTATCTGTCTTTGCCCTGACTGACGGCAAGACCTACAAGCTTCTCCTGCCATGCGCTGACTTTAAAAAAGCTCATGATGGTGACACGGGTCCCAACACTGGCGGCATGGGTTCTATAGGTCCCGTGCCCAAAGCTGAAGGCGGACTCATGAAAACAATTGAAAAATCAATTGTAGCTCCGACTTTTGAAGCACTTGCCAAAGAGGGGCTTTCATACAAGGGCATACTCTATTTTGGAATCATGGTCACGTCAGATGGACCCAAAGTGCTCGAATACAATATCCGCCTGGGCGATCCTGAATCACAAGTTCTTCTTCCGCTGATAAAGACGGATTTCGGACAGATCTGCAAGGCCATAATCGAGGGCAAGCTCTCAGACACCAAAATAGAATTCCACAAGAAGGCGGCCCTGGGTGTAGTCATAGCCGCCGAGGGATATCCTGGAAGCGTGCGCAAGGAAATATCTGTGCAGGAGATCAAGGAACCGGATGAATCTGAAGCGATTATCTTCCATGCTTCCACAATACTGACTCAGGTACTGTTGGGCACAGGCAGTAAAGGAACGCAGGTGCTTACCAATTCTGGACGATGTTTTACTGTTGTCGGTTTGGGTACCGACCTGAAAGATGCTGGAGTAAAGGCCTACAATAATATTTCCCGTGTCAAGTTTGACGGTGCCTGGTTTCGGACTGATATCGGGAAAAAGTTTATTTCATAGGAGTATTTGATGAAAGATATTTGCATAATTCTCGGGTCAGAGTCTGACCAAGAACAAATAAAACCCGCCCAGGATCTCTGTGAAGAAAAAAAGCTCTCTTACGAATGCCATG
>RPPD01000589.1 GCA_003818675.1 Spirochaetaceae bacterium | reverse complement strand
GTGGGGAGTTCCTGCGCCGGAGCTTGAGGGCGTGAAGGGACTCACGTTTTGGGTCTGGCCCGAGTCTCTCTGGGCGCCTATTTCATTTACAAAAACATATCTTGAGAACAAGGGTGCCGGACCCGAGACATGGAAGGACTGGTGGTGCTCGCCTGAGGCTGAAGTTTATCAATTCATAGGCGAGGACAACATCTATTTCTACGGTCTCGCGCAGCAGGCATTATTTATGGGCCTGCAGGGAAAAAATTACACGGCGCATCCGGGCCCCGGCGCATTGAAACTCTCAAAGCTGGTCGTCAACAACCACATACTCTTCATGGATAAAAAAGCCAGTTCGTCAGGCGCGGTGAAGCCGCCCATGGCGGATGACCTTCTTAACCATTACACGGCTGACCAGCTCCGCGCGCATTTCGCAAGCCTGGGCCTTGCCTTGAGAAGCGTTGGCTTCAAGCCAAAGCCATACAATCCAACAGCCACAGCGCGAGATGGAGACCCGGTGCTCAAGGAAGGGAACCTGTTAAGCAATGTCCTGAACCGAGCGGTCCGCTCGTGCTTTTATCTGTGCCAGAGCAGGTTCAATGGAATAATCCCGCAGGGAAACATTTCTCCTGAAATCAAGGCTGAGTGCGACACGGCCATCCTCAAATACGAGGCTGCCATGGCAAGGCAGGAGTTTCATGAGGTGATGAAGATCCTGGATGACTTTATCCGTGGCATCAACAAGATCTGGTCAAAGAACACAAAGGAGGCCATGGACACTGGAAATGCCGGGCTTGAAAAGCAAACGTTGATTGACGTGTTTCACATGGTGAAGACCTCCATTGTGCTCATGCATTCTATAGCGCCTGTCGGCACTGAGCGCGTGCGAGATTTTTTGAACATGGGCCAGGACCTTTGGAGCTGGAATAAAATATTTGAGCCGCTGTATGTGCACATGAAGGATCCAATTTCGCACAAGCTTAAAGAATTGCCTCCGCGCACGGACTTCTTTGAGAAGCATCCGAGCCAGATCCAGGCCGGGGAACAGTAATATGAAACGCAGATTGGGGCATCTCCCGGTTTTCCTATTGGTTCTGCTTGGCCTGTATTCATGTGCTGATCAGAAAGAAGGCGAGCCCTTTGTCATCGGGGATGACATCTACAAAATGAACATGCGGATGGACGAGCATCTCGTCTATTCAAGGATTATCAACGATTATTTCAAGATCGATGTGAGCTGGCTGGAAGACAGGCAGGGCGCCGGCGGCGGAAAAATACCGGCTGTCTATATCACGGACGGGCATTGGCGGGGAGTGGACCACAAGTATGTCCATTACCTTGCGTTCAAGGGCAAAATGGATGCCGTGTATTGCGTGGGGATCGGCTATCCCCAGGGTTATGATTACGGCAGGATCCGCGAACGCGATCTTACGGACAATCCCGATAGATTCAAACAGGCGATGGATGAGGAGATAATCCCGTTTGTGGAATCGCGCTATCAAATAGATGGAAACAGACGGATACTCTATGGGGCGTCATACGGGGGGTATTTCTCCCTGTTCTCGCTTTTATCCGATGCCGGATCGCAAAAGAAATTCGTGACCTACATCGCCTCATGCCCCGTGCCCAAGACCGGCGTCGCGCGAACAGACTTGCTGCAGGGATTTCGCGATGTGAAAACAACCGGGGTCAACCTGTATTTCGGCGTGGGATCGCTGGACAACAAATATATCGTGAATGTCAGCGAGGAGCTCTCCCGGATTTTGGACGAGGGCGCGACAACGGGTCTTGTCCATGCGTACCGGCTGTATGAAAACTATGACCATTATTCTGTCTGTCGAAATGTCATTGTAGACGCCCTACTTTTCTTTCATGGTGCAAAAACAGGCCCGGTTGCTGGAGCAGGCTCAGCTGTCGCGGCACGCGGACTTGACGGGATACGCGACCTGGTCTATCAAAACATGACGTACCATTTTGATGAAAGTACCG
>RPPD01000588.1 GCA_003818675.1 Spirochaetaceae bacterium | reverse complement strand
TTCATGTTCTTGTAAGATTCCACACCCCATAGAACCGCCCGTGCCTCGCCGTTTTGAGTTATAATAACCGGATTGTGCTTTTCATTCACATATTTCATCATGTTTGCCGCATTTGTTTTTATAAAGGAAATGGGTTTAATGTCTTCTTTGAAGTTGGTTGGCATAAGAATCTCCAGTCCTTTAATAGTACCAAAATGAGTCCTATTAGTCAATAACCGACTGATCCAATTCTTAATAAAATGAGACTTTTGATTTTGAATTTAGCCCAAAATGAATGTTTTAAATAAATTTGATATTTTGGATAAATGGCATTATATTTTCCTTTAGTAATAATACTCGTGTTTAGCAATAGCTTTTTTTCTCGCCGGTGATTCCGGCGACTGACTTGCAAACCCGCGACCAAGCCTCCTGGGCGCGGGTTTTTTTTGGGGGATAGGGGGATTCAGGAGATTATGGGTATGGAATCCGGAGGAACCGGACGGGATTTACATGATTTACAGGCGGTAAAACTGCGCATCCTTTTCTTTGCCCCTCTTGTCGATCCTGTTGATCCTGTCAAAAATTTTTATCCAGAAAGAGTCTGTTCTGGATGCCGTATTTACCCTCGGCCGCAGAGAGGCAATCGACTGTATGCCTACGAGGCTTCAGCCATCGTGAATATAACCGCTACTGTCTGGCTTTCCCCGATCACCAGGCTCTCAAAGGCATCTATTTCAAAGTTGTACTGAAGCATGACGCCTTCCGAACCAGTCCTGCCGCTTCCGATATCCGTAATAAGGTTTTGTGGTTCATCACTCAACCTGACCTGTCTGGCGGCTGTTCCGCAGCTTCCGGGAACGCCAATTGCCTCGAGATAGAGCCCTGTTCCTGAAGGAGTCTGAGCACCGCTGTTCATATTCACGGTAATTCTTCTGGACATACCTCTCTCAAGAATGGAGGTGTATTGAAGGCGCTTGGACGAATCAGTGGAGCCGACAGCATTCATTCCGCCTGATGCCGGAACATTCACGGCAAGTTCTACCGGCGCTGTGCTGTTGAGGCCGATGATACTGATGCCGTTAACCCTCATGCTGACCGCATGTGAAATGGTGGCGTCTGTTGCTGACTGCGCAAAAAGTGAAGGAGAGAACAAAACACATGCAACAACCATCATCACTGCAACTCCAGTATATTTTCTCATATCATCCTCCTCGGTAAAATTACGGTTCGTTTAAAAAACATCAACCCGAACCGTTAATGATAAAAATATAGTCTGGACGCCCGTTTTAATCTGTCAGGGTGATTGCCTATTTCTTGTAGGATTTTTACCTACAGAGTGACGATCATTTTCTATTGCATCCGGGAGTGCGTTGGCTTAATCTTATAGAATGATATAAATGGGAGCGCTTGCAGATGGAACATTATGACAAAAAAATCCGACCAATTAAAATTTCAATAAGCTCATAACGTAAAGAGGCATTTATGACGGCCATTCGCAAGAAGTTTTCACTCGGATTGGCGCCCCGGCTCATCGGTTTGATGGCGTTGACCGCGCTGGTCACCGGCGGACTGGTTGGCTTGACCTTGATTCTTAGCAGCCGCGGCGTTTTGCGGGAGCATATTATTGGGAGCGACCTCTCCGCCGCCAACCTGGCGGCCAGTTTCGCGGCGAATTACGTCGAGGGCGCTGAAATGAGTGTCAGCGTTTTCGTAACGCGGCGTCTTTTCATTAACGCCGTGCTTGAGAAAAACGTATTGGAAGCGGAAACGCTTCTCGCGCAATTCCTGCAAATCAACAAGGTCTTTGACAGTGTTTCCGTTTACGATGCCAAGGGAATCGGCTGGGCAAGCGGACTGCAGGACAAGTGGCAGAACCGCGGCGGCACTGTATTTGACCGTGAGTGGTTTCAGGAGACGCTGGCTCTCAAGAAACCCTACTTCGGAATCCCGATCCTCTCGCGCGCCACCGGAAACGCAATCGCGGTCTATGGT
>RPPD01000587.1 GCA_003818675.1 Spirochaetaceae bacterium | reverse complement strand
GCGGCCAGGATGTGCTGTTTCCATTTTCCCGCTACAGCCTGGAACTTACCCTGCATGACCGCCATTCCTTAACATTCCTCATTCAACCGCTCGATATTGTCACTGCATCGCAACTCACCGATCCGCTGACGGTGTATGGAACAACATTTGCCGCCGGCATGCCGATGGACTTCACCTATGGATTTACCTTTTACCGGTTCAGCTATTTATACTACTTTGTCAATGATGAGAATCTGGAACTGGCTGCCGGTGTTTCATTGCAGATCCGTAACGCAAATATCATTTTTGCCGCGGCTGACGGGTCAGATACCGTCAGGACGGACAATATCGGTCCGGTTCCCATTCTGAAAGTAAAGGGAAGATATATCTGGGATTGCGGTTTTTTTATCGGAGGGGAGGTTGATGGTTTTTACGCCTCGAGCGCAATCTTCAATGGGGCAGGTTATGAATTTGAAGGGTCCATTTTCGATGTTTCATTCAGAACAGGGTTCAGGTTTAAAAACAGCATTGAGGCATTCATGAATATACGGTACCTTGGCGGCGGGGCAAGGGGTACTTCTGAAAATCCTGAAATTGGAGATGGTTATACAAACAACTGGCTCAATACGATGTCATTCTCCATGGGTGTTACGCTGCGATAAACTCGCGAAACTTGCATGCAAAACGAGATAATACCTGTTCACTGTGGTGTCAATGAGACGGCTGTCCGGATTTATTCGAGATGTCCGGATGCGTTGAAAGGCAGGAACCGCGATTGCTGTGTGGGCAGGAACAGCCAGGGCTCCTGACGCCATCTCCTGCTATCCTTGCATCCGGCAAGAACAAGCTCCGCCGCGGATGCCCGAAAACCCCGCGGGATTGCCCTGTGCGTCATCCACCAACGCGATGCCTGATAACAGGAATAAAAAAATGAGTGCGTTTTTCATATGGATATTTCCCGTCGCTAAGTCGCCGAATTTGCCGCAGCGTATATACCCATTATATCACACTATATAAGGTTCCCAGCTATAAACCATGAAAACCGTCACTGCCGGTGAAACAACCGGTTTTCAGGCAGCTGTTTATTTCCATTTCCCGGCCAGAAACCGGTCCATGAGCGTGTAACCCTTTTCCACGAAAAAGCCCGCGGCCACAGCCGAGGTCTCGGTATACAGTCTCGGCGGATCACGCCGTGTCAGCACCATATCGCTTGCGAGCGCCGCAAAGATTACCGGCTCATGCGTATGCGTGCGTATGGTGCACGGCGTGGGGTGATCCGGCAGCACCATGATGCTCCAGGATTTTTTGCCATGTTCAAGCGAAGCGAGGATAGGGCCGATGACGTGTGTGTCAATATTTTCCAGCGCGCGGATTTTTTCTTTGGCATCGCCCTTGTGGCCCGCCTCGTCCGGCGCCTCCACATGCACGCAAACAAGATCATGGTTCTCAAGCGCCTTGATTGCGTACTCGCCTTTGCCCTTGTAGTTGGTGTCGAAGTACGCGGTGGCGCCGGGCACATCTATGACGTCCCAACCGGCAAGAATCGCAAGCCCGCGCACAAGGTCGACGGCGGTAATCGCCGCACCTTTCACTCCGCGTTGTCCAAAAAAGTTTTCCAGGTGCGGCTTTCTGCCTTCGCCCCAGAACCATATTGATGTGGCGAGCGGGTTGATCTTGTTGCCCGCGAGGATTTTCTGGCTTTTTTCAATAAGGTCGGTCAGGATGTCTGCGCCCTTGCCATTGGGCAGGTATTTCCGCCACTCCTGGTCCAGGATATTGTGCGGCGGGATTGTCTCAACGGACATCTCCTGCGACACCACAAGCGTGTTCCTGTAGCTCACGCCGGGATAAAACTTTACGTCCTGACCGCCGAGCTCGGAGTCCAGGAGCCGTATGATTTTTTCAGCGTCGGCCTGGGAAATGTTTTCCGCGCTGTGGTCTCTCATCATGCCGTCCCTGGTTGTGACGATATTGCAGCGGAAGACCCAGTCCTC
>RPPD01000586.1 GCA_003818675.1 Spirochaetaceae bacterium | reverse complement strand
CTTTTTGGTAAACAACCATGACAGAAACACCTATTGTCCCGATCAAGTCAACGACACAGCTGTTTACAGAAATTGAAACCATTAACCATGACCTCGTCATGTTTGTGGACGGATCATGCTGTGTTGTCGTGACTGCAACAGCTGTAAATTTCGGACTGCTGTCTGAAAAAGAACAGGACCTGATTATTACGTCATATGCAGGATTTCTCAATTCTCTTTCATTCCCCGTCCAGCTTCTCATTAGGACTCAGCACAAAGATGTTACTGCGTACCTGCAGCTTCTGGAAGAACAGGAACGGAAACAGAAAAATCCCAAGTTGTCCAAAAGCATTCACGATTACAGGCTTTTCGTTGCAGCAACAGTAAAAGAAAAAGACGTACTGGATAAAAATTTTTATATCGTCATCCCGTTTTCCAGCCTTGAGCTTGGCGCGTCCCCCAGCGTCCTTTTCGGGAGTAAATCCCGCGGGCTTCCATACCAAATCTCATATATATTTGAACACGCCCAAACCATTTTAAATCCTAAAAAGGATCACGTTATCCGCCTCCTAAATAAAATTGGGCTTCAAGCTCACCAGCTCACCAGCGTACAGCTCGTAAAACTGTTTTTCACAACGTATAACGCGGAAGTTCCAATGCCCGACAATGAAACGATAGAAAAGGCAATTAACCAATAATATGGACATACAAACCGTATTTAAAAAATTAATAAATCCGATGCCCGATCCCAAGCCGGCAGTGCCCCGCGCGAATGCCCCCTTGGTCGTCAAAGATATTATCGCGCCTCCATCTATAGAAGTGGACTTTGACAATCTCAAAATAGGTAGTTATTTTTACCGGACAATGTTCGTCTCGGGATACCCGAGGTTTGTCAGTGCTAACTGGCTCGAACCGCTCATTTCATTCAACCATACGCTTGATATTGCCATGTACATTTATCCGACAAGAAGCGAAGAAGTTCTTGAAAATCTCAAACGCAAAGTCGGAGAGATGGAAGCGACAATCCAGTCCGATATGAAACGCGGGCACGTCGTCGAACCGTCCGTGCAGGTAGCGCTTGAAGACGCGCTGGCGCTCCAGCAGGAACTTGCCAAAGGGGCGCAGAGATTTTTCCAATTCGGTCTCTATGTCACCATCCCTGCCAAGTCTCTGGATGATTTAAATAAAACAACAAAACAGGTCGAAGCAACGCTCGCTTCCCTTCTTATTGTTACGAAACGTGCAACGCTTCAAATGGAAGAAGGACTCAAGACGACACTTCCCACAGGACAGGACCGCCTGACAATTACGCGTAACATGGATACGACGAGCCTTGCAACGACGTTCCCATTTACAACAAGCGAGCTTACCGCCAACGAAGGAATTTTGTACGGCATAAATCAGCACAACGACAGTCTTGTAATTTTCGACCGGTTTTCACTTGAAAACGCAAACACTGTTGTCTTTGGAAAATCAGGATCCGGTAAAAGCTACATGGTGAAACTGGAAATCCTCCGTTCTCTTATGTTTGACACCGACGTCATTGTCATCGACCCTGAGAATGAATATGAAACACTTACCCACGCCCTTGGGGGCGAATATATCCGGTTCCATTTCGGCACAACAACCAAAATTAACCCGTTTGACCTTGCCCTTCTCCATCAGGAAAGATCAACGCAGGAAGACAGTGAGCTGAATCAGAAAATACTTTCGCTCCATGGATTTTTCCGCGTCGTCATGGGGAAACTGACGTCGTCTGAAGATGCGCTTCTGGACCGCGCTCTTATTCTTACCTACAAACAAAAAGGTATCACCCCCGATCCTGCAACGCAGGACAAAGAACCTCCCCTCATGGAAGATTTATACAAAACGCTTGTGGGAATGGAAGATGAGGTCGCCCGCGGACTTGCTGACCGGATTGAAAAATTTGTCAAAGGAAGCCTTGTCGGAATTTTTGACCAACAAACTAATATCGAAATCCGCAACCAGCTTACTGT
>RPPD01000585.1 GCA_003818675.1 Spirochaetaceae bacterium | reverse complement strand
CTATGTTCATGACTTTATCAACGCTTGTGAGCATCAGAATCTTTGTTTTATTGTATTTGGAACTGTTTTTCAGTTCTCTCGCGAGTTCAAAGCCGCTTGAAGCAGTATCCATCATTACATCAAGAATGATAAGGTCTGCTGAAAATATTGCAAGTTTGTCATAGACTTCCTGTTTGCTTCCAGCCTCTTCTATTCCGTAGGTTTCTTCAAGCACTGTCCGGATGGCGTCCCGCAGATCATTATCGTCGTCCACTATCAGGATGTTCTTCATTACGACCCCCGCATGGCTATTTTTAACATTTTCTGGTAAATCTGACGGGTTGTCAAGGGGATGAATTAAATCAAAAGCTTGCTTATCAAAAGAAATGCGCCGGTAGCAACAAAAAGGAGGCCGGAGGCGATTTTCAGCGCCTTTTTTGGAACATAACGGGCAATCAGATGCCCTGCCGCGACTGCAAGAAGGGTGGAGGCTGTAAGCGCGGCCACTGCGCCCAGAACCGTGGAAAGCATGTTACCGCTTTCAGCGGCAATGGAAAAGCTTGCTATCTGGGTCTTGTCACCGAGTTCAGCAAGAAATACGAGAATGAATGTGGAGAAGAAGAGCTTGAAGGACTTCATGAATTGGCTCCTGTCCTGAAGCTCTTGAATTGCTCTATGTGCCCGTTCTCTTCAAGGACGAGCGTGGAAAGAAGGCTGCAGAGCGTGTCTTGACTGTGGTGGTCGAGCGTTAAATGCTCGCACATGCGCCGGTAAATGTCCCTGACAAGAATCTCCTGTTCGATGATCACCTCAAGCGCCTCGGGAAAAGGCCGGAAGAGAATCTTGTGCGAGAGCGCGAGTCTTGCCTGCATCGCATCAAGTTCCTTGTCCTCGTTGATGTCATCCTCGAAGAGTTTCCTCTCCCGCAGGAGCGCCTTGAACACGCTCGCGTGCGAACCTTCCTGCCTGAGGATGTCGGCTATCCTGTAGTCAAACTTGCCTGCTTTCTTGAAAATCCGCGGAACAAGGTGGAGTAGCGAGGTCTCAAGAGCTGCGGTTTTCAGGAACCATTCCTTTACATTGGGCGGTTCCTTTGAAAAGAGAATGGAGAATCCGAAGATGAAAAACAGCGCAACGGCGATGTAGACCGTGAAGTCCGGGATGACCTGTTTGGCAAGCCCTCCCAAAAGTGTTGCCAGGAGGCTTGAGAGCGATAAGGCAAGCGAGGTTGCCAGAAAGATGAGTACCGGATTGCGTGAAGTGCTGGTCAAAGAAAACGCCACAAGCTGGGTCTTGTCACCCAGCTCTGCCACGAAAACAACTGCAAAGGCTGTAAAAAAAATACCTGCTTCAAACAACATAAGGCTAATAACTTAATGGTTTGGTTGCGATAGTGTCAAGATGAATTTATTTCACACATGCTCCGGATCCAATAAAACGTTGCGGCCGCTTGCCGTGCTGTATAATGACATGTATATTAAATACTGACATGCACCATTCTGTTTTCACGGAATCTTCTAAAAAGGAGCAGTCTGATGAAAAAAGAGCTTTCAATACGCATTTCAGGTGAAGCTGGACAGGGAGTGGACACCACGGCTTTCACGCTCATCCACATTTTGAAAAAAGCAGGTTTCAATTTTTTCCTCCACATGGATTACATGTCCAGGATCAGGGGCGGGGATAATTTCATGCAGATCCGCGTGTCTGAGCAGCCCGTGCGATCATTTCGCAATACTACAGACCTGCTTGTGGCATTCAATACCCAAAGCGCATCAATTCACGCCCCGCAGGTTAAAAGGGAAGGCGTAATCGTGTGCGACAAGGGGCAGGACAAGACTTTTTCGGACAAGCGGATTTTTGATGTGCCTCTTTCGAAGCTCGCGATAGGTGTTGCCGGCGCGCTGCTCTTCCAGAACGTCGTGGCCCTGGGCGTGGCTTCATGCCTGTCGGGCATTCCGGCCCCAACCGGAGAGGCCGTGATAAAAGATTTTTTCAGCGG
>RPPD01000584.1 GCA_003818675.1 Spirochaetaceae bacterium | reverse complement strand
GCTGCTCTGCGTCAAGGACTTCGAGTTTGTGAGTAGCCTTGGCAGGCCCAGGGGTGATTGATTCCTCAATTATAGTTGCAAGTCTGATATTATTCAGTGTGTCGAGAAGTGCATCCATGCTGCCAACAAATGAGGCTTTTTTGATTGCCTCCCTGCGTACCACGGTTGCCAGGAGATAGCCAAGTACACAGATAAAGAAGTGGACGGCAATTTTTTGATCGGTCCAATGGTACTGCGGTCTCAGGGCAAGATGGGCCGGATTCTTCAGATTGCGAAAAGCGTTTTCGATGAATGATTGGCCATGGTATGCTTCGATAATGGCGGCAGTGTTCCAGTCGTGTCGGTCGGTCATAAGGATTCGCAGTCCCATCTCCTCCTGAAGCTCATCGATTTTGCCAAGGTTTTTTGCATACGTCAAGTCCCAACCTCCAAGGGTGTTCTGGCATACCGAGAAGGTAAATACTTGCCGGGCGTTGACGGTGTGCAGCGCGATAAGCACTCTCTCTTCCGCCTCAACGGCGGCCTTGAAGTGGTATGAACAAGGATTCTTCAAGCGTTCCTGAAGATCCGTGAGGTTCTTTTCTGCTTTGGCTAATTCCTGGTGTAACCCCCGGATTTGTCCTGCTCTCAACTTATCGGAGACGAAGGCAACCACGGTCCGTTCCTCATCCCAGATTACCCGCTTGTCCCGGAACACCAGGAACTCCTGCCGGGCGCTCTCGACACGCTCGTTCATATGCTCTAGAGCTTCATCCACCAGCGCGGCATGGTGCGATGGACTCAGAGCGCCAACGTAATGAAGCCCTGTTGTTGTAACCATAGCCAGGTTCTTCTTGGAGTTATTCCCCCGGTCAAAGACAAGGCAATGACGTTGAAGATCCAAGTGCAGCTCCTCCATGCGAGTCTTGATACTTTCCACTACCGATTTGAATACCGTTATGTCGTTAAAGTTGCCCTGGTAGGTCAGATGGAACAGAGGAATGAAGTCTTCTCTACTCACCACTAAAGCCAGACCCACCTGTCGCAGATCATAACGGTGTTGCTTATTCTTCCCTCTCTGCGCAATCGTGCACCGCGTATTGGTCGTAGCGACATACGTGAAGAAATTGGTCGTGTCAAAAAATAAGGTGTCCGTCTGAATGGCATACTGGCTTAGCACTCGCTTCACCAGAACGCTCTCAATGCGGGGGATCGCGTCTATGGGCAGAGCATCCATAAGATCCCAAAAGTGCTGACTGTCGATCCGGCTCAAACTGCAGCGCAGCAGATACTCGCATGAAGTGGTCTTTGCCCATGCCCACCATCCCCGCTTGCTTGTCTGCATACAAATGCGCCCGATAGCTCCTAAAAGGAGCGTCATGCCAACAGTGAGATTGTTACGAATGGGCTTTTCAGCCATGTAGGTCCGCGGGGAGTGAACATGGCGATTAATCTCCGCGGGAATGTCCAGCCGTTGTGCCGCCGACAGCAGGGCGGCCATAGCCCCGTGAGAATATGACTTGAGTTTCAGGCCAGCGGTCAGCCCTTGCAGCCTGCGCAGCAAGTCTTCAGCTTTGCCCAGATAGGCCAGGACGATGGGTCGGGGTTTTCCGTTTACCCGACGAGATTCGACGATGTACCAGTACTTGTGTCCACGAGAGACTTTTGCCTGAATGGTTGCCATGGAGACCCCGTATGTAGTGTATACATATTAACGATAACACTACTAATATATAGCATAACAACCCAATTGTCAATACTTTTAATCAGTGTATACATAACTCTCCAAAACAAAACAGATTGCAACCCGCTGCCATTCAACAAGCTACAACCCGTTCAACAACTAAAAACCGGATTATTTATAATAAACTCACGCTAGAGAACAGGGGTTTTTCGTCTGCATTATACAAGGGGTAGGAAACCCCTTGCTATGAGATATAAGCCCTTCGGGCTAAAGAAGAATGGGAAAAAAAGATCTTATACCCCGAAGGCGATGCACTGAGCTATTG
>RPPD01000583.1 GCA_003818675.1 Spirochaetaceae bacterium | reverse complement strand
TACATACCTTTTTTTAATCCCTTTTCAAAACGCATGAAATTCATATTGAAATACCTCAAATGTTGACTACAATTAATGTTGGAGGACCATTGTATGCGTTCTTTTCTGTCCATTTTCCTTTTTCTCATATCCCTGACAGCCATATCTGCGGAAAACTTTTACTATCGGGAAATCACCGGAGACAGGATTACACCCCTCTTTAACAAGATTACAACCAACGGCCAGAATAGAACTATTGAATCATGCTCCTGGTATGGCACAAGCACCTACTATACCGACCTGGACTTCAACATGAACGCCTGGCATTTCATCCATGAAACAAACGGCTCTGACTTCTGGGCACACCGCAATGGAACAAAAATTGTGCTTACAGGCACATTCCAGAACAAACCTGTCAACAGGGAATATACTGTGTCAAACGGCCGCTGGTATCAATGCCTTGACCTTTCCCTGAGCAAGTATGCCGCATCCAGCGATAAAGAACACATTTTCTGGGTTATCAGGCCAACTGATCTGGAATACTTAGAAATGATCGCAACAAAGGATGGCGAGGAATTTGTAAAGGTAAACGGCGACACTGTCTGGGCCGTCAGATTAAAAGTGACTGTAACAGGAATAAGCGGGGCATTCTGGTCTTCAAGCTACTGGTATCGCAAGAGTGACATGAATTACGTAAGATATGAAGCCTATCACGGCGGCCTTGGTACACCGCTTACTGTTTTTGAGCTCCTCCGCGAGGAGTCTTAAAGTATTTTATCGCATCCTCAATAATCTGGCGATGATCAAAGGCAAGTTCAGAAGGTATATCATCCAGTGCAAACCAGGCTGTTTCCGCGGCATCATCTCCTGCAATTGCTTTTCCAGTGAACTCCGTAACAAGGTAGACTGCCGAAACAACCTGTTGGGGATGGCGGGCGGGCTGGCTGTAGACTCCAATAAAATCACCGCCTTTTGCAACAAGCCCTGTCTCTTCATTTAATTCCCGCATTGCAGCTTCCTGGGATGTCTCGTCAAAATCCATGTAGCCGCCAGGGAGCGCCCAGAATCCTTTGAATGGGTCATTATTTCGCCGTATCAAAAGCACATGACCATCCCTGATCACAACTGAATCCACGGTCATTGCCCTGTTTTTCCACCTGCCGCAGATCGGGCAGGGCCCCTTTTCCTTTTCTGTTTTCATGCCAGCCTTTCCTAAAAAACAACCGCGACGCGCAGTTTGGGTCCTGCCATAAACAGACTGTTGCAATCGATAATTTTGACCCCGATGCCCGCTGTAAAATTGTCCGTAATCATGTAATCAAAAGAGACATCCACAAGAATATACTCCAGAGTGCCGTCAATGGACGCCACCACGAAAAGATTCAGAAGCAAAGGCTTTGCGACAACTGCTTTCATGTTCGCACCAAAGGAAAAAAAGGCATACGGGATGCTTGGTTCAAACAATGCCCCGCAAAAAACACTGAACCTGAAGCCTTCCAGGGCGATGAGCGCACCGGCATTTATCGAAATTATATGAATTGGATCCTGGTCCTCCGCCATTATCACATCATAGATTACATTGAAATCCAGAAAATAAAAGTTGAGATCGAGGAATGAACCGGCTGACCATATTTTGTATTCCTGTCCAAACAGATGTCCGAAATCTCCTGAAAGTTCAAACCTGAACGGGTCTGCGTCGCTCAAAAACGCGCACCCGCAAGTCGAAGGGGCAGGCTCAGGACCGCCTTGGCGTTCAGACTGCCGATCATTCTGGCGGTCATCTTCATTATCACTGCTATCACCGAGCATGCTGAACAGTCTCAAGCATCCGAAAATACCTTCACAAAAATTGCCGTCATCTTCCTCGTCATCATCCTGGCTGTTCTGTTCCTGCCGCCTTCCATTCTGTTCCTCCTGCTCGCGCCTGGTCCGTTCGCGGTATTCCTCGAAGGTTTCCGAAAATAGCGGTGTTGCAGAAAAAAGCAGCCAGGCAATCGATAAAATTACACAAATAAAAGTTCTTTTTT
>RPPD01000582.1 GCA_003818675.1 Spirochaetaceae bacterium | reverse complement strand
GACAGCTGTGGAATAAATGCAGAGGATAAAGCGCCTTCGGCAAAGAGCATCCGGAGACTGTTGGGTATATGGAACACGGCGTTGATCACATCCGCGATCCCCTTGTCGCCGAAAAAATAGCTGAATACGGCAATCCTGACAAAACCCAGGATCCTTGTCAGAAAAGTGCATAACATCACGGCCGCAGTTGCAAGCGCCCTGGGGGCATGTTTCTGGCCAATCCCCTGTTCTTTTTTTTCAGAAGCATCAGGAGTCATCTCGAATATCCATCTGCAGCTGTGAAAAATACTTCTCCGCGTATTACCGACTTCTCATCAACAAGCCTGAAGCTCCACTCGCCTTTTTCAGGTACGACAAATCTGTAGGTCTCTGCCGTCACTTTGCTCACTTTAACGGTTGTTTCGAAAAATACCTTGTCCTTCTGCATTATGCGGAAGATATAAGGCTTTTCACTGTCATCCCATGATTTAAGGGCTATTGTCATGGATGTGCCGGGAGGAATAACAGCGGACATTTGGCAGGCAGCAACCGGGTCACCCGCCTTGATCCGCACAGTGGGCGCAATAGTCTCTATTACCCTGCGTGCACCCAAAAGCCTTTCCTTGTAATATTTTTCCTCAAGCGAGGAGATGATTACCCCTGTCTGTGGACCTCTGGACGCAGCGTGAATGACATTTGTTCCGCCCAGAAAAATTCCAACGTGGGACGGACCTCCGATCGTATCGAAAAAGACAAGATCCCCGGGGAGAAAACTTCCCGTGACCTTTTGTCCGTATGCGTAAAGGGCACCCACTCCACGGGGCAGACTTTTCCCGAGAGTTTCGTTAAATACAGCCCAGATAAGTCCAGAGCAGTCCACACCCTTTTTGCTTGTTCCGGCATACACGTAGGGTGTTTTCAGGTATTCAAGCGCTTTGCGTATTATAATTTCAGGGATATAGTCCGGAACAACCTCAATATAGGTCTTTTCCGCAAACAGTTCGAAAGGTGCCAGCATTAAAAAAACAACAGCCAGGTGGACTCTCATCACAGCTTCCTTCTCACTTATAATCGGCGTTCATATGCAATTTTACCATCATTTCAGGCATGAATTCCTGAGAGCTGAAAAAAACATCGAAAAATTATTGCCAGTTTCAGGATACAGGGATTTTCGGGAAGTGCGGCAAATATGCCATAAGTCCTGATTTTACTTGTTTTGCCGGCCCATGTAGCGCTTCAAAAATGCTTTTTTAAAAGCTGCAAAATTGTTCTGGTTTATTGATTTCCTTATATTTTCCACGAATGTTTCCAGAAACCAGAGGTTGTGCCTTGTGGCAAGCATTGAGGCCAGAATTTCCTTTGTTTTATACAGGTGGCGGAGATAGCTCCTGGAATATCCAGTGCAGGAAGGACATCTGCATTCCGGATCCAGACCTGACTGGTCCAGTTTGTATTTCTCATTCCGCAGATTGATAGTACCATCTGCAGTAAAAACCATTGCATTACGCGCGATACGTGTGGGGAAAACGCAGTCAAACATGTCAATCCCATGCGCCACCGCTGACAGGATATACTCTGGTGTTCCTATTCCCATTACATACCGCGGCCTGTCTAATGGAATGCAGGATGCGGTGAGCCCGCAAATTTCATCAAACAGATCTGGATTTTCCCCAACTGAAAGCCCGCCAATTGCATATCCTGGCAAATCCAGTTCCACAAGCTGTTCTGCGCTCTGTCTTCGCAGATGCGGGAAAAAATTCCCCTGAATAATGCCAAAGAGGTGCCCAGGCACCTGCCCTGGCTGCACATGTCCGGATGTCACCTGTGTCTTTTCACTCTGCACCAACCAGGCATTTTTGCTTTTTACAGCCCACTCGTATGTGCGATCCATTGCATCCTTTGCCGTTTTTTCATCTACATCAAACGGAGTGCAGACATCCAGCGGCATCATGATGTCGCTTCACAGAGATGTCTGTATTGACACAACATCCTCAGGCGTCAGAATATACAGAGAACAATCGATATAG
>RPPD01000581.1 GCA_003818675.1 Spirochaetaceae bacterium | reverse complement strand
TTTTTCTCCTCGTACTGGAAGACCTCCTCAATCCCCGCGCCAAACAACCGCGCAATCCTGAAAGCGAGCTCAAGCGAGGGGACATACTTGTCGTTTTCAATTGAGAGAATGGTCTGGCGCACCACGCCGATTCTTGATGCCAGCTCTTCCTGGGTCATGCCCAGCCTTGCCCGAAAGACCTTGATCTGGTTTTTCATGACGTGCCTCAATGCCTTCTGGTTAAAAAGAGATAAAAGCCATAATATAACAGAAACAGGAACGAAACCGACAAGGTCAGTGCCATGCCAACAGCATGGATTGTTCCATCGGTTTTATCATAGGATACTAGAAATGCGCCGAGGCCGGCTGCCGCGATGCCGTAGACGGAAAAACTTAACCTGGCCGCCTTCTCGGCAAGATGGATGAGCCGTTCGTCCTTTATTTTATCGACCTCGCTTCGCTTGATTAAAAACTGGATCAGTATGGCGACGGGCAGGGCGATGAGAGGGATCAAGGCGATATTCAGAATAACCCCGATGCTCACCGCAGCTGCCGTTGCCAATAAAGTTGCCAGACGAATCCACCCGCCTGTTTTCGTTTTCATATTAACCTCCTGAATGATGGTCAAATACTGATGTAACATGTACATTACATAATGTAACTTATAAATTACATTATGTCAAGTGGAAGTTCCGGAACTCACCCGGTTTAACAGCATCTGCGCAATCCCGTTTACAGCGTCCTGATTCAGGTCTATACTTGATCATCAGCAACAGGCAAAGGGGCTCGCCATGAAATCAGTAAAGGTCCTGCTCGCAGATGACCACGCAGTGGTACGCGCGGGACTCAGGGACGCTCTTGTAAATATCCCCTCTTTGAAAATAGTCGGCGAGGTTGGTAATGGCGGCCAGCTCATGGACGCGCTTTCCTCACTCAGGCCGGACCTTCTTCTGATGGATGTCAACATGCCTGGCTTTGATCCTGTCCAGGCGGCCATAAAAATCAAAGAAACCTATCCTGACATGAAAATACTTGTCGTGACCGCGTATGATGACCAGGCCTATGTTGTGGGTCTTCTGGCAGCAGGTGTTGACGGGTATCACCTGAAAGACCAGCCGCTTGCAGATCTCCAGCTTGCAGTCCAGCAGATTTTAAAGGGAGAGCGCTGGATTTCCGGCTCGCTTGTAAACCGGCTTGTTGACCAGAAAACCTCAGCCGCAGATATGGGCATGCCCCTTCTCACCAAACGCCAGAGGGAACTCCTCAGGCTTCTGACCCTGGGTTATGACAATAAGACCATTGCCTCGGAAATGGTCTTGAGCATCAAGACCGTTGAAAATCACCTGACATCTCTCTACCGCGTACTGGGTGTGGAGAGCAGGCTTGAAGCCTGCAATTATGCCATGTGCCATCCGGAAACATTGGGAGTGGCTGCGCATGCTGTATGGGGAAGCAGGGTGGAAAATCATGTTCCACATTCCCTTTCAATATTGCTTGTGGACGACAATTCACGCTACAGAAATCAGCTGGGAAAAATGATCGGCAAGAGCTGTCCCCAGGCTTCCCTGTTTGAGGCTGGTGACACAGAGGAAGTCCTCCGGCTTGCCAGGCAGATCAAGCCCCAGCTCGCTTTTATTGACGTTGTTTTGCCCGGGGATGACGGCATCCACTGCGTTAGAAGGCTCAAAACTGTATCTCCCCAGACCAGGGTCATTCTCATCAGCGCATACCCTGACAGGGAGTTCCGCAAGCTGGGACTTCAGGCCGGAGCTGTGGCTTTTCTTGACAAGAAGGATATTGACACTGCGACTGTAAAACAGCTGGTTGAGGATGCCTTCGGATCCAGGGCTTTGCGATAGCAACCGCATGCTAAAGATGCGGGAACGGGCTGGGTATCTCTATTTCTATGTCCATACCGCCGGAGCCGCCTGATTCCCTGTTGCCGATTTTCATTTTGCCTCCCATGAGGGAAACCCGCTCGCTTATGCCCAAAAGTCCGAAATGTTTTTGCTGTGAAAGCGATGAGAGAT
>RPPD01000580.1 GCA_003818675.1 Spirochaetaceae bacterium | reverse complement strand
TGCCATGGCGAGTCCCATTCCGTTGGCGCTTTTTTTGGCCCCGGAAACGGAG
The DNA here is from genome assembly GCA_003818675.1 of Spirochaetaceae bacterium. The sequence goes on along the minus strand of RPPD01000580.1, from coordinate 1,957 downwards.
ATAAAAGAGCACATGCCAAGAAAATTTGCAAGCAGTATGTTGGATGTGAATATCGATGCGAAGAAGAGAATGTGAAGGCCGATATCCGGGTGGGCGTTCATGACTTTTTCTCCTTCTTGCTGTGCAGCATGATGCTTTTGACGATCCAGATGAAGATGCCCAGCAGAAAAAATGCGCTTGGCGCCGTGACCATGATGGTCCACAGCAGGAACCCGTCAGGGATGACTTTTATATTGAAGAATGTGCCGAGGCCTAAGACCTCGCGTACCAGTGCCACGGCAAGGAGCACTGTCATGTACCCTGCACCGGAGGTCAAACCGTCCCAGAACGAAATGGCCATGGGATTTGACCGGGCAAAGGCCTCGGCGCGGCCCATTATAATGCAGTTGGTGATGATGAGCCCCACATACGGACCTAGCGTGCGCGACGCGTCCGGCAAAAACGCCTTGAGCGTCAGGTCAACCAGGATCACGTAGAAGGCAATCACCAGAACCTGCACGATCATGCGCACCTTTTGCGGGATCATTTTTTTTAATGCCGAAAGCGTGAGATTGGAAAATGCCGTGGTGAACATGACGCCGGCCGCCATGATGGTGGTGTTCATCAGGTTGTTGGTGACTGCGAGGGTCGAACAGATTCCCAGTATCTGGATGAAGATCGGGTTGTTGCTCCAGAAGTTTTGCGCTGCTACGTTTCGAAAGCCGGGAGTGCTCACGGCGTTCCCTCCTGTGCCTTGGCCTCTGCCGCAATCGAAATTAGATCCGCAATGGCGCGATCCACTATCGAGTGCATTGCCTCGGAGGTGCGGCTGGCCCCTGTTATTGCGTCAACGCCGCCGTTGGTCTTGTCCAGGTCTCCTGTCCCCGGCGGCCTCATTGCTATGACGTTATTTCCAGGGATCGCCTCGTCCTGATATTGGGCCTTGAACCATGCTTCGTCTATCCTGCCGCCCAGCCCTGGTGTCTCGGAATGGGAAATGACGTCAATGCCTGCCAGTTTCCTGTTTAGCGGGTCCACCGCGACGACCAGTGTGATTTTACCCCAGAGCCCGTCGCCTGTTTTCTCCATTGCCAATATTTGGACTTCGTTTTTGAATGCTGAATAATGGGAAACGTCTTTGAGCAGGAAAGTTTTCACGGATTTCCGGAAAACGGCCACTGCATCCGTATTGTCTTTATAGGGAATATTCATGGCATTCAAAATCGCGCGCATCTTAAACGAGTCCGCGTTTGTCGTGATCAGCGGCTTCATCGAATAATATGCCGCGGCAAGCACTGCAACAAATACAAAAGAGATAATCGTGGTAAACATAATTGTGTATGCTTTACCCTGCGTTTTCATTCGTTTCCCTTTTGGTGAATAGATCGTCCAACAGCGGGGCAAAGGTATTGCCAACAAGAACGGCAAAGCTTGTGCCCTCGGCCCAGGGCGCAAAAAAGCGGATGAGCACGGTTGAGGAACCGATTACGATTCCGTAAACCCATTGAGCAAGGGCTTTTTTTGGCGCCGAGACAGGATCAGTGGCGAAAAAAACCGACACGAATAAAATACTCCCGGTTAAAAGCATTACGTGCGGGGCGTATACGCCGCCTGTTCCCGCAAGCCAGAGGGAACCTGCAAGCAGGGTCGCGCTCGCGATGGTGGAGAGTATTATGCGAAAACTGGCTGTTCTTGTGGCAATGAGAAATACTCCCGAGAGAATTATCAAAATGATTGCAGATTCTCCGATTGAACCTGATCTGACCCCGGTCAAAAGCGGCATGATATCCGGTGCGGCGCCCTGCTTTATCAAAGCCATGGGGGTTGCGGCGCTTGTCGCGTCAATCCCGAACGTCCCTGAGCTGACAAACCCGGTGGTCATGGGTGGGGCGAAGGTAAGGTAGACGAAGAGTCTGCCTGAAATCGCGGGATTGAATATGTTCCTGCCGAATCCGCCGAATGCCTCCTTGACGATCAC
>RPPD01000579.1 GCA_003818675.1 Spirochaetaceae bacterium | reverse complement strand
GGGTATGAAGCAGGCGCCACTTGCAGTCCGCTTTGACACACAACTGCCTGCTGTGAATCAGATAGATACTGTTATCAACATGAACAAACAACGCCAACAGGTAAAATACACATTAATTTCCCTTCCCCTCTATTTGGTGGAACGGCTAGATGCCATTGTGAGCGGCTATCAAACATAACTGAAGGGTATCTTGAATAATTTTGATTTTGATTGCTTATCCACAGGCCCGTTTGAAGGCACAAATAATAAAATCAAGACCATGCAGTGGAACCAGGGTTTTACTTCCCGGCCAAAATCAGGGCGTTAAATCTGGACAAAATCATCGGGTCAAATCCAGCCACAGAGAGTTTACTTCCGCATTTTCTTCCCTTCTTTTTTAGGACCTGATGCATATCAGGTAAATCTTCTTCTATTTTTTCCTTTGTAGTTTCTCTTTATTCTTATTTTTCCGTCGTACAGATTTCTCAAACCGTGGAGGTGAGGGTGGAGCAGGTCACATTTCGGTGTGCCTGTTGCAGACGGATTCTGCGGAGAAACTCAAGGGTAAAAAATCAGCGGTATTGCGGTTCCAGGACCTGTCAACAGGCAAGGAAGAAAACGTGGCAGCGGGAAAAACAGCAGACAGATCCTGATTATCGGGCCAATAAAAAGGAGAGTCAACAGGCCTTGAAGAAAAAAAATCCAACATACTGGCGGCAGTATCGCAACAGAAACAGGGAATACCATGAGCGGAACCAGCAACTGCAACGGGAAAGGGACCGGAAAAAGCACCAGTCAACAGCAGGAAATCTTGCAAAGAAGGACACGTTGGATCAAATATTCAACGATACAACAATGACATACTTCATTTATGCCGGGAAGGGGAGTCTTGCAAAGAAGGACGCGTTACCGGTAAAGATCATCCCAATAACGCCAGGATAGCACATCTTGCAAAGAAGGACTCGATAGCCTCAGGGAACAGAATCCGATATTCTGCACAAAAATGGAGGTATCTGATGAGAAAGGCACTTGTTCCCGATAGGGTCAGAACGATCAGCGGCAGTTTTGCCACGATCGAACACCGGTTTCTCCGGCACGGTTTCTGGACCAGTCTCGGTCACCACGAATTGCTGCTGTACTTTTTCCTTATCCTGGTTGCCGATCGCCAAGGGCTGTCCTTTTATTCCTACGACAAGATATGTTCTCTGCTCTCGATCAGCGTCGACGACTATATCTTGGCAAGAGATAGCTTGATCAACAAAGACCTGCTGGCCTTTGACGGCACCTTCTTCCAGGTGCTGTCGCTGCCTTCGGAACCTGTGCGCCATTCGAGGCTGCTTCAGGATAAGGAAGATATGGAAAGAGAGGATCCGGCAACAATCTGCCGGATTATCAGGCAAGGTCTGGAGAAAAGAATATGATCAGCAGACGAACGGTACTGGAGATCCATCAGCTCAGGGAACAGGGATTTGCCTTACGCAGCATCGCCAGGCAATTGCAGATCAATCGAGAGACCGTGGCCAACTATCTTTCTGATCTGGGCCCGGTAAAGGACAGACACACGGCAAGAGGATCCAAGCTCGATCCGTACAAGGATGTGATTGGTAAGCTGATCGAGCAATGTCCCGACGTCAAGGCGCCGGTAGTTTTGCAAAGAATACGGGACAAGGGTTTTGACGGCGAGATCACCATCGTCAGGGACATGCTCAGGCAGCTGCGGGGAAGACAGAACCGTCAGGCCTTTATCCGTTTCGAGTCCGAGCCGGGAGAGCAGATCCAGATCGACTGGGGACACTTTCCCGGTCTTTCCTATGGCGCCAATCGCAGAAAGCTCTATGCCCTTGTTGTGGTGGAGGGGCATAGCCGAATGCTGTATATCTCTTTCTCCCACAGTCAAAGGCTGGAAGCTTTACATCAGGGACTGCTGGAAGCAGTTAGCTACTTCAATGGAACCCCAAAAGAGATTGTGGTCGACAATATGCTCACCGCGGTGACTGAACGGGTTGGCACGGTCATTCGTTTCAACGATGC
>RPPD01000578.1 GCA_003818675.1 Spirochaetaceae bacterium | reverse complement strand
GCTCATTGATGACCTTACGGAATGGGGAATCGCCGCCCCGTCGGTGGTGATAACCAGATTTGACAACCAGCCGGCCGCGAACATCTTCAAGAACAAGCTGGAGCGCCGCGGCATCCGTGTCTACACGCACCGCTTTACCAAGGGCTATCCGACCGACGTGGACACAATCGTAAGCGACGAGGGCTATGGCTCAAACTCGTATATTGAAACAAAAAAACAGCTCATCATCGTGACAGGCCCTGGACCTGGGAGCGGCAAGCTCGCCACCTGTCTCTCGCAGCTCTATCATGAGCACAAACGCGGCATTAATGCCGGCTACGCCAAGTTCGAGACATTTCCAATCTGGAACATCCCCCTCAAGCACGATGTGAACATCGCCTACGAGGCTGCCACAGTGGACATCCGTGATTTCAACATGATCGATCCATTCCATCTTGAGGCATACGGGGAATCAGCTGTGAACTACAACCGCGACGTTGAGGTTTTCCCTGTGCTGCGCAGGATCCTGGAGCGCATCACTGGAACCGAGGCTGTCTACAAATCACCGACGGACATGGGAGTAAATTGCGCCGGATTCGGCATCACTGATGATGAAGTTGTACGAGAGGCATCCCGCCAGGAGATCATCCGCCGCTTTTTCCGCTATTCATGCGAATACGCCATGGGACTCGTGGATCACGAAACCGTCCAGCGCTCGGAACTCCTCATGGAAGAGGTGGGCGTCAAGCCCGAAGAACGCAAGGTTCTGGGGCCGGCCCGGAGTGCTGCCGAAGAGGCCAAGGCTGCAAACAAGGGCCATGACGGTATTTTCTGCGGCGCGGCAATTGAACTGCAGGACGGCCGCATCGTCACGGGAAAAAACTCCCCGCAGCTCCACGCCGCCTCCAGTCTCATCCTGAATGCAATCAAGGTTCTTGCGGGAATACCCGACAAGATCCATCTCATATCCACAACGATTGTGGATTCCATCACAGGATTCAAAAGAGAAATCCTGCACTCGGGAACCATGAGCCTGGACCTGGACGAGGCCCTGATAAGTCTGGCCATCAGCGCCGCGACCAATCCAACTGCGCAGATCTGCATGGAGAAACTGCCCGAATTGCGCGGCTGCGAAGTACACGTGACACACATGCCCACACCGGGTGATGAAGCTGGTTTGCGAAGGCTGGGCGTGAACCTTACGAGCGAACCCCAGTATTCAACCAGGGGATTTATCGAGGTGAGACGGTAGGAATCGCAATTCGCGACAAAGGGTTCCGGCAGCCATTTTGACACTTATCCGGTTTTCCACAAGATACAACATGGGTTTTTTATTTTTATGAGCTATATTCTTTGGTATCGCCGGCGCAAGGAGAAATTACGCAGGCGCATATTCAAATCAAATGGAGAACAGTCATGAGAAACCGTTTCATTTCCTTTCCTGTTATTACCATAATTATCAGCCTGCTTTTTTTTGGACTGCTTGCCGGCGTATTGTCCGGGTGCAGCTCGCCCGGCGACCAGACCACCGTCACTCCCGATCCAATCAATCCGCTCGACGGCATGGGGATTGTCATGAAAAACGTCCCGGCAAAGAGTTTCAACTTCGGCATCCACGACACCAGCCCACAACAGGTCACTGTTGGTTTCAGGCTCTCGGAAACCGAGATCACCTACACCCAATGGACCGCAGTCAAGACATGGGCGACAGGGAACGGCTATGTGTTCAGCGCGGATAATGTCGGCAGGCGCGGCGCCTACAACAACGGGACAATCCAGGAGTACGCAGCAGGGCATGACACTGATCCCGCCACCTATTTAACCTGGCGCGATGCGGTTCTCTGGTGTAATGCCCTGACTGAATATTATAATGCAAACAACGGCTCTGCCTCGGATCTTGCCTGTGTGTATTACACAGACGATGCATACACCGTACCACTTAGAGCTGTCAATAATTCCACTACTGTCACATGGAATGTCCCCGGCTCACAGGATGCCCCGTATATAAAACCTGACGCAAACGGATTCCGGC
>RPPD01000577.1 GCA_003818675.1 Spirochaetaceae bacterium | reverse complement strand
GGGTGAGAAAAACATGAATATCCGGTCCTTGATCCATATGGATAATGACGCTTCACCCGTCATTTTCGCTTACCATTCGGACGGCAGCCGTCACCGCCGGATGGTTTGAAAACAACGGAGGAATGAGGTCCATTCATGGAAAATCATGAACCTGCGGCTGATTCCGGGCCCGGATTGCTCGACCGGGTGCGCACGGCCGTACGCGTGAGACATTACAGCATCCGCACGGAAAACGCCTATGTCCATTGGATCTCCAGGTTCGTCCGCTTCCACCATTTCCGCCATCCGCGGAACATGGGTGAAAATGAAATTTCCGCGTTCCTGAACCACCTGGCCGAAGACGGCCATGTCGCTTCTTCGACCCAGAACCAGGCGCTGTGCGCCCTGGTTTTCATGTACAGGAACGTGATAGAGAAGGACCTGGGGGATTTCGAAGGTCTGGTGTGGGCCAAGCGCCCCAGCCGCATCCCGGTGGTTCTCACGAAAGATGAGGTCCGGGCTGTCATGCGCAACCTGGACGGCACTTACCGCACCATGGCCATGCTCCTGTACGGATCAGGCCTGCGCCTGATGGAATGCCTCAGGCTCCGCGTCAAGGACATCGACTTCAATTACCGGCAGATCATTGTCCGCGACGCGAAGGGCGCCAAGGACCGCATCGTGCCCCTGCCCTTGTCATTGCGGGAAACCCTGAAAGTCCATCTGGAGCAGAGGCGGAAAATGCATGAAAAGGACATGAAGGACGGCCTCTCCGGAGTGTTTCTTCCGAACGCGCTGGATAGAAAATACCCGAACGCTTCGACGGAATGGGGATGGCAGTACGTGTTCCCCGCATGGAGCATATCGATGGATCCGCGCTCGGGAATCCGCCGAAGGCACCATCTCTACGCGTCGGTCCTGCAGAAAGCGGTGAAAACCGCCATCCGCAAGGCCCGTATCGTCAAACAGGCCGGATGTCACACATTGCGTCATTCCTTCGCCACCCACCTGCTGGAGGACGGATACGACATCCGCACCGTTCAGGAATTGCTGGGCCACAGCGACGTCAAAACGACCATGATCTACACCCACGTACTCAACATGGGAGGCCTGGCAGTCAGAAGCCCGGCCGATTCCCTATGATGAAATCGCAGCGGATCCTGAAGCCCGGACAGCCCGGCACCAGGCAGGAGTTGAAAAAATACGGAGACAAGCTCCTCTGTGTCCGGTACAGGGTTGACCCGGATAATTTCTTAAAATACAAGACAGTAGAGATCATCGAATCAGTCATATCCAATAGAATGAAGCGAAAAAGCATACCACCGAATAAAAAAATTGATATTCGTCTCAACCCCTATGATTCGAGCATCCGGAAAATCGTCATCCAAGCAGGAGGCCATTGGGATCCCAAGAAACGGGTCTGGCAATTGTCTTACCGGCAAATTATCAATCTCGGCCTGGAAAAGTATATTATTTCTTGAAATTCGATAAAAATTAACATATATTATATACAACTGCATTTTTACTAATCTAAAAATTCATGGCTTATATAAGCCATCAACACCATATCCTGTATAAGCCATTACGAGTAATAATTTCTTATATAAGCCATTTTATGCCTTATATAAGAAACATACGTATCGGGGGTTGGGGAATATAATAACAGGTTATAACAATATTGCTTATGAATATCAAAATCTTAAAAATATCATTACTTGCCGGGTCAATACTATTCTTTTTTATTGCTCTTGCTCATTTGTTTGGTCTAAAAATACCTGGATTATATATTTATTTTGATTTAAATTCTAATAACTATCAAGATAAAATAATTTCTGCATTATCGTTCGGTTGGTCGATATATTTTTTAACGGCTTTCAAGTTAACTAATAAACTATTATTAAAGGCAATTTTATTTTCTGGAATAATTGCAATAGCTATATTGACCTATATAAATTTTAATGAGAATGTGAGCATCTTTCCTAAAATTGAGATATTTATACTATTTCTTTATTGGCTTTGGTTAGTTTTTCTTT
>RPPD01000576.1 GCA_003818675.1 Spirochaetaceae bacterium | reverse complement strand
TCAGGGGGTGGAACCACTCCCCGTGGTAAACCATGTAAGCCCAGCGTGCATCCACCATCTTCTTGAACTGGCGTTCTTCCTTTGCAAGACACGCGCCCTCAAGGTCACGCTTAACCGCAAGAATGACATGGGCAGCCGGAGCCTCATATACTTCTCGGCTCTTCAGGTCCATGATGCCATCCTCAAACACATCTATAAGGCCAATGCCATTGCGGCCTGCGACCTTGTTTATGAGCGGGATGCTGTTAGAAAGAGGCATTTCCTTGCCGTCAACAGCGGTCAAGGCGCCGGCTTCAAATGTGAGTGTGAGAAATTCCGGCTTGTCAGGCGCCTTTTCGGGCGTCTTGTACCACATCCAGATGTCCTCGGAAATTTCCTGGTTCAAATCAACCGCGCCGGAGGCTATGGAGCGGCACCACATGGTCTTGTCATCGCCGCCGATGATGAACTCCTCTACGGGAACGCCCCAGGCCTTGCAGAGCTCGAGCTCATGATACCGTGTGAGGTCAAAGTCCCTGACCGGAACGAGGATCTCAAGTTCCGGAGCGAAATACTTGAACACATTGTGCATGCGATACTGGTCATTTCCACGGCCTGTGGAACCTTCAAGTATGCTGTCGCAGCCCAGGTCCCGGGCCTTTTCCGCAACGATCCTGGCGATGAGCTGGCGGGTCATTGAGGTGGAGACAGGATATCCATTATAGTCTGAATTGGCCCAGATGGCTTTTTTCAGCCAGATCTCGGTGAATTCCTTTTTGGCATCCATGATAACGGGTTTGAGGTTGAGCTGGAGCGCGCGGTCACGGCCCATCGTGATCTCTTCCTCGCCCTGGCCGACATCCACATTTATGGCGACAATTTCATCAACCTTATATATGCGTCTTAATAGTTCAATTCCCAGAGTGCTGTCCAGTCCGCCGGAAAATGCGATGGCACATTTCTTCACTTTGGGGATTGGGGTAGCCTCGATTTTTTTGAGAATGTCTTCAAGTTTCATATCCATGGCAATCCTTCCTTTCGATTGTCTGATTGAAAAGAGAAACAAAAGGATATCTCAAAGGATTCTCGCTTGTCAATGTAAAAAAGCAAAAAAAGAATACCGGTTGCCCGTCGCCGGCATTTCCTGTAATGTGGTATCATTGCAGGCATTGATTTTCGCAAAAAGAGGTGAACAATAAATGGACATTGCCGAACTGAAAAAGCAGATCGCATACAAGGCTGTGGACACACTGGTCCACAGCAACATGAAACTCGGACTTGGTACCGGATCCACGGCAATCTGGGTAAGCCGCAGAATCGGCGAGCTTCTGAAAAACGGCATGCTCTCAAACATCATGGCTGTTCCCACCAGCCTTGCCACACGCATAGAATGTGAAGTACAGGGTATTCCTGTCGTGAGCCTGAGTAACCCTGCACTTGGCGGAAGACTTGATCTGACAATAGATGGCGCTGATGAAATTGATCCAGAGCACAGACTCATAAAAGGCGGCGGTGGAGCACAACTTCGTGAAAAAATTTGCGCCTATGCCTCAGATGACTTTGCAGTAGTTGCAGACGCAGGCAAGCTCGTCAAGCAACTCGGCATCACTTTTCCCGTGCCTGTTGAAGTGATTCCTGAGGCGCTTTATACGGCATCCGAAGCATTGGAATCCCTTGGCGGCAGACCAAAACTGCGCATGGGCACCACAATAGCAGGTCCTGCTTTCACTGAACACGGCAATCTTATCCTGGATACATCATTTGATGGAATAGGAGATCCTGTTTCCCTTGAAAAAGAGATAAATCTCATCACTGGTGTCGTTGAAAACGGGATTTTCACATGTCCTGTAGGCCATCTGATTATAGGCAATCCAGACGGGTCTGTAACACATACCGCCTGACCCAATTATTTAATCAGTGCCCCGAAGATTGTGATTTATGAAATCAGGAGGACAGATTTGGATGTATTTAGAGAAAAGAAATACATTCAAGGAGGAAAACAATGCCGCAGATTACCCCCTTCTGCCCGAATCGCG
>RPPD01000575.1 GCA_003818675.1 Spirochaetaceae bacterium | reverse complement strand
TCAATCACGGGCTACCTTGGGGTTATTGCCGAGGAAGTGGACAGGCTGAACCGTATAGTTGTGGATTTCCTCTTCGCTGTCCGGCCCATGAATATACAGCTTGAGGAAACTGATCTGAACCTCGTCATCCGGGAACTCACGGAGTTTCTGAAGTTTGAACTCAGGGAAGCGGGGGTGTCGCTTGAACTGCAGCTCGCTGAAAAGCTTCCAAAACTCCTTATAGACGATAAATATTTCAAGCAGGCACTTCTAAACCTCATTCAGAATTCCATTTCCGCAATGCACGGGGGCGGAACACTCATCCTCGAGACCGTTCGAAGAAGCGGAGACGTACTCTGCAAGGTTTCAGATTCGGGATCTGGGATTCCTGTTGACATCATGGACAAGATCTTTGAACCGTATTTCACAACCAAAGAGTTTGGCTCGGGCCTGGGACTGACACTCGTATATAAAATAATCAAGGAACATGATGCGGAAATTTCAGTGGTCTCGCGCGAGGGCAAGGGCACTACATTTACAATTACACTTGCAGTGCCGCAGCCGGACAAAAAGCTCATCGGTTACGGAGGGGAAGAGGAATGAAGTACAATGTGCTTGTGGTCGATGACGAGAAAAACATTCGCGAGGGACTGGGCCGCGCACTTGAACTTGATTCATACAAGCCCTTGCTTGCGGGAACCGGGGACGAAGCCCTGCAGATGCTGAACAAGGAAGAGGTAGACCTCGTTATCTCTGATCTCAAAATGCCAGGCCTTCCAGGCGAGGAACTTTTGAAGCGCATTGTCAGCCATTACCCCACAGTTCCCGTGATAATACTCACTGGCCACGGCACCGTGGAAAGCGCCGTGAAGGCCATGCACGATGGAGCCTATGACTTTATCACCAAGCCGCCGAATCTCGAGCGTCTCTCCCTTCTTGTAAAGAAAGCGCTCTCCAAGCGGGAACTTTTCCTCCAGCACCGCGAGCTTGAGGAAGAGCTGTTGCGGCACAGCACATTTCCCAACATGATAGGCACATCCTCGGAAATGCAGAAGATATACCAGATTGTGTCGCAGGTCGCACCAACCAGAGCGAGCGTTCTCATAACTGGTGACTCGGGGGTAGGGAAAGAACTTGTTGCTGACGCGATTCATCACAATTCGCCGCGCAAGGACAAACCTTTTATCAAGGTTCACTGCGCGGCACTTTCCGAATCCCTGCTTGAAAGTGAGCTCTTTGGCCATGAAAAGGGTTCCTTTACAGGCGCTCTGTCGCGTCGCCGCGGCCGCTTTGAGCTCGCGCACATGGGAACAATTTTTCTGGACGAGATCGGGGAGATAAACCAGAACCTCCAGATAAAAATCCTGCGCGTGCTGCAGGATAAAAAGTTCGAGCGAGTGGGCGGCGAGGAGACAATAGAGGTGGATGTCAGGATCATCGCGGCCACAAACCGTGATCTCAAGGATGAAATTGAAAAAGGCAATTTCCGCGAGGACCTTTTCTATCGCCTTAACGTCGTCAACATACACGTGCCAGGCTTGCGCGAACGCAAGGAGGACATCCCCCTGCTCATCGCCTCTTTCATAAACGAGTTTGCTGTAGAGAACTCCAAGGGCGTGGAGGGCATAAATCCCAAGGCTCGCGCGATATTAAGCAGTTATGCATGGCCCGGGAATATCCGCGAACTGCGCAACTGCATCGAAAGCGCGGTTGTGATGTGCAAGGGCCCTGTCATAAGCCCGGAGGACCTCCCCTCCTATATCCAGGCCGCCTCCGATGACAATTATATCCGGATAAGAACAGGAACAACCCTGGATGAAGCTGAAAAGGAAATACTGCTTTTCACGCTAAACCAGCAGGGCGGCAACAAGAGCAGGACAGCGGAAGTCCTGGGTATTGGCCGCAAAACCCTTCACCGCAAACTTGAGGAATACGGGATCAAAGAGTAGCAACATTCAAACCATCTCATGGTTCACGAGTCGCACCAGCTGCGAAGCTGACACTTCTTTCTGACTGTCAGCCACGGCCAAAAACTGCCTGAAGAC
>RPPD01000574.1 GCA_003818675.1 Spirochaetaceae bacterium | reverse complement strand
GGGATCAGTTCCATTAAGCGTATGACCTGTCTCATCAAAGGTCATGGTCACCATGACAAAGAGATCACAGGATTCCCTGGCTGCAATCAGGGCTGCGCGGGCTTCCTGTATATCCATCATGGTCTCTATGACCAGCATATCAACCCCGCCCTCAAGCAGTCCCTGTATCTGAAGCTTTGAGTATTTGACAGCTTCCTCAAAACTTACTTCACCAAATGGGGCAACAAACTTTCCGAATGGCGCGATGTCACCAGCGACTAATGTCTTATTGCCGGCAGTCTTGTCTGTGGACTCGCGCGCTATTTGGGCGAGCCTGCGGTTAATGCCCACAACATCTTTTTCATTGTACAGGCCGAGCTTGCAGTAGTTGCCGCCAAAAGTGGCAGTGTAGATGATATCAGAACCGGATTCCGCATAATCGCTGTAAACACCTGATACAACCTCAGGATTTGCGATGCACCATGTCTCGGGACAGACTCCTGTTGGCATGCCGCGTTTCACGAGTTCCGTCCCCATGGCTCCATCAAGTATAAGCACCCTTTTTTCAAGCTGCGACAGTATATATTTCTTGACCTTCATCCATCCCCCGCAATCAGGTTTATCAAAAGTGTTTTATAAATCCCAAATCCCCGCAAGAGCGGTTACTGATTTTTCAGGCACGAGCAAAAATTCACGCGTCAGGGATACACCCAATAAATCCATTTCCAGTACCCTGTGAAACACAGCCTGGTATGACAATGCAAAATCCCCGAAGCCTGCTGAATAACGTCTGCTTGAGACCTCCATGCCGCGTGGACTCAACTGCACACGAACAGCATTCATGATCCATTCAAGCGCGTCATCCGTCATCTCGCTCGCGGTTGTGTCCACGATTGAAGCATCGGAAAGCTTTTTTTGCTCCTCAAGCTTCTGCATCCTGTCCGTCACGCGCTTGCCCGCTGTTGCCGCCGCAAATACAACATCCTTTTGCCCTGCAAGAAAATCCGCAAGCTTGTTGCTCTCAAACAGTATTTTCCCCGCCTGGTCTCCAGATCCAAAACCGATTTCCACCCTGCCATCGCTGTTCTCCAGGATCGGCAGAACCCGCGCAGAACCCTTCAGTTCAAGCAGATCAGACGCTTCAAGCACGGCCATTTTTATATCCGATTCTTTTTTCCCTTCAAGCCTGGTTGTACCTTCACGAAACCCGAGGCGCCGCATGATTCGCTCGAAAGGTACTTCGATATTTATTGACTCGAATCTGAGAAGCTCTGACATGCGGCCATCATATCACAAGGCTTCCACAATGTCGCCACAATAATTCTTATCATTGCCTGATACCCGCCACATGGATTTTTAATACTCTGACCAGTTTGGTAAAAAAGAACATCGGGAGGCCAAAATGACCGGACAACCATTTCCTACGCTCGCCGCTGAACGCATGAAGCGTCTTCCAGACTATCTCTTTGCGAGAATTAACAGTGAAAGAAGCAGAATGCGACGCGAAAATATTGACATCATCGACCTTGGCATGGGAAATCCAAATGACCCAACGCCGTCCCCCATTGTGCAGAAGCTCAAGGAGGCAGCGGAAGTCAAACGGAACCAGCGATACTCGGTATCAATAGGAATAGAAAACTTGCGACGCGAGGCAACCAGGTTCTACCAGCGCCACTTCAATGTAGCCCTTGATCCGGCAAGGGAGATGGTTGCGTCAATCGGTTCCAAGGAAGCATTCAGCCATCTCTGCCTGGCAATTTTGGGTCCCGGCGATATCGCCATGGTGGGCGCACCCACATTTCCCATTCACATCTACGGTCCCGTGATCGCGGGCGCGCAGGTTGTGAGCATACCGATGAGCCATGATACTTCGGGCTTTGGCGATGGAAGCGGATTCCTGGCGCGAGTAAACGACATGTGCATGCACCTCTGCCCCAAACCCAAAGTACTCATACTCAACTTTCCGCACAATCCCACTACTCTGACAGTTGGCCAGGATTTTTTCAAGGAAGTTGTACGCCTCGCCCATAGGCACAAGTTTTATGTCATTC
>RPPD01000573.1 GCA_003818675.1 Spirochaetaceae bacterium | reverse complement strand
GCAGTCTGACAGTTCCCTTGTTGCATTGATGATCGCAGCCACCCCCGTGTTTGTGGCGTTTTTTGACAGGCTCCTTTTCAGACGCAAGATTCCGCTTGTAAGGTTTGCGGGCATCTTTGCCGGATTCGCTGGCGTGGTACTCCTGGTTTATAACGGGGAATCGCTTGCCAACACGCTCACCCCAACAGTGCTTTTTGCCCTTGGCGGCGCACTTTCATTCAGCTTTGGCATGAGTATCAGGCCAAAGCTTCCGCTTCCAAGGGACTCTGTGGTCAATACTGCAGTGCAGATGGTTGGAGTTGGAATCGCCAGCATTATTATTTCATTCTCTACAATACCGGATTTCAGCCATATGCTTGATGAGGCGTCCCTGGTCTCATGGGGAGCACTCGCTTTCCTGGCTATTGTGGGTACGCTGGTCTTTGTGGTCTTTAATTTTCTGCTGCGCGAGGAGCCAGGCTCACGTGTGGCAAGCTACTCCCTTGTAAATCCCGCGATTGCCGTGGTTTTGGGAATATTGCTTGGTGGCGAGAAACCAGTACCGAACTTTTTTATCAGCATGCCCCTGATACTTACGGGAGTGGCGATCATGCTCTATGGCGAGAAGCTTGTGCAGCTGTTCCGGGTCCATGTCTGGTCCCGTTTTTTCCCTGAAAAGGAAGAGTAGTATGCAACAAATCAGAGGAATATGCATCATAATGGTAAAGGAAAAGGTCTGTATTTTTTACGAAAGGATTGATTTTATTTCAAGACGCGCTATATTACTGAATGTTCGTTCTTGATAAAAATATAATAATTTTAAGGAGAAAGAGATGAAAAGAGTTGGAATGACCTTGATGGTCGCGCTTACCGCATTAGTCCTTGTCATGTTTGCAGCCTGCGAATCCCCGACAGATTCAGAACCGCCGCAGACGATTGCCCCCGCCAATGTGCAAAGCGGTTTCGGAGAGGCAATGGCCGCATACGCAGGCGCCCAGGGCGGCACACTTCCGGTTGGTACATATACCTATAATTTAGTGATAAACAGCTTTAATCCGGTCAGCATAACCTATACCGCCACCTTTACCAACTGCGACAGCGGGACATACATGGTGAATGGCAGCATCGCCATGACGATGAGCCAGAATGCCGATGGGAGTGTCACAACCCTGCGCTACACCGGTACGATGAATTGCACGGGCGGGACAGTCAGCCAGATTACATTCAATTTTTATATGGTAACTAATACAGTTACGATGACAGAGACCATCTCCGGAACCGTAACCGTGGATGGGATTGTCTATGCCATTGACGCATTTGCCACTTTATTGTAGTAAAATGCCAACATGAATTTCTTGAAAGATTGAATTATTTGTGTCCGGTCCCGCAAGAAGCGGGGCCGGATTTTTTTTATCAGTCTGCTTTTCCCTTTTTCACCTGGCCTTCAAAGAACCTGAGTATCTCCATTGGAAGCGGAAAAAGCACTGTGGAGTTTTTTTCCACGGCTATTTCAGACAGGGTCTGCAGATAGCGAAGCTGTATTCCCACGGGTTCCTTCCCGATGATATTGGCTGCGGCCGCGAGTTTTTCCGATGCCTGGAACTCGCCGTCAGCGGCAATTACCTTTGCACGGCGCTCACGCTCGGCCTCGGCCTGCTTGGCCATGGCGCGCTTCATGCTGTCCGGGAGTTCGACGGCTTTTATTTCAACCGCAGTCACTTTCACTCCCCATGGGTCAGTGGCCTCATCCAGGAGTTTCTGAAGCACGGTGTTCAGTTCAGTCCGCTTGGAGAGCATTTCGTCAAGATCATGCTGGCCCAGGACAGAGCGCAGGATCGTCTGGCCCAAAAGCGAAGTGCTCTTGGCATAATCTGCAACCTTTACTACCGCAAGCACCGGATCAAATATGTTGAAATAGACAACTGCATCTACGTGCATTGGCACATTGTCCTTTGAGATCACCTCCTGCTTGGGCACATCAATGGTAAAAGTTCGCATATCTATCTTGCGAACCAAGTCAATGCCAAGAGGGAATACGAGGTTGATGCCGGCCGT
>RPPD01000572.1 GCA_003818675.1 Spirochaetaceae bacterium | reverse complement strand
GTGAAATTGATGTTGCAGGGGAGACGATCGCCGAAATCGTGGCATCGACAGGGCTTGACCCGTCTGATGCGCTAGTGCGCGACGAACTCGCAAATGCTTTAAGCGATGCGATCTCTGTACTTCCAGAAGATCAGCGCACGGTTATTGAGGCGCAGGTCGTTGACAACCTGACATTCCGTGAGCTTTCGGCAAAGACCGGTGAATCGATCAATACTCTGATGACGCGAAAAAAGGCCGATATTTGATGCAATTTTCGCTGGAGCCGCATGGTCCCTTTAATAGCTGTGCAGCCCGCGCATGATGAGATTTACCCCGAAAAGAGCAAACATTGCAACAGCAAAGGCGATAATAAAAGAAACCATTTTCAGTCGCTCCATGAGCCGCTTGAGATGGGGCGCCCCATGAGAGAGCCTGGCCTTGTTCAGGTGCAGACAGACCGCATAACAAAACCATGTTACAAGCGCCCAGGTTTCCTTGGGATCCCAGCTCCACGGAGTGCCCCATGCCTCGTATGCCCAAACCATGCCCAAAATCAGGGCGCCAGTTGTATAAAGCGCAAATCCCGCAAGCGCCAGGTTCCGAACGCTCTTGGCAATGCCCAGTCGCGATTCCAGGTCTTTGAAAAAAAACCAGCAGACCGCGGCCATGAAAGAACAGGTGAACAAAGCCTCCCCGGTTGTCGCCAGGGAAATGTGCAGGACAAGCCAGAAGGAACGAAGAATGGGCTGCAGCGTTTCAGGAACAGGCGGAAAACCTGGAAAGAGCTGAATGGCCAAAAGCAGGGCGGCAAAAGCCTTGACCAGGCCTGTGAAGGTCCTTGTCCAGGGTACCTGCATCTGCCGGGAGCTGAAAACCGCGACTGTCGTGAGGCCGAGTGAGTACAGGGCGAGCGCGCCATGCATGTTTGCGATCATGGGAAAACCAAGGTTAAGGCTTGTGAAGACCAGGTAAAAAAACAGTCCCGCAACAGAGGAAATCCCCGCAATTAATCCCGACAGTTGCGCCATGCGTGATCCTGCAGCCGGGATGAAATCCATTGCCGCAGATCCTGCCAGGAGAACGGCTATCGATGTTTCCATCAAGGCAGTCATGCTCATGGCTGTTGTTCCTTCAATAGATATAGCGCCAATGCAAGCACGCTGCCGGAAACGATCAGCACCATTCCAAGGATGATAACGGGAAATCCCGGATCCCTGCTCACCGTGATAGTTGATTCACCTCGCCATACAAAACCAGCCAGCAGGAGGGATCCAATCATGTCTCCGGGATTCGCATTGATGACATTAACCCGCCGGCCTGTCCCATCAAATTCGTCAAATAAAGCGGAAGCCGCAAGGCCATCCTGGTTCACCCTGGAGGATGAAAATCCGAAATAAGTTCCCTTCTCCCGAAAGCCTTCGTCAGGGTGAATGACATAATGATTGCCTTCTGAATCTGCAAGGACAACACCCATGACAGGTTCCCAGTCCGTCAGGCAGATGCGCAGTCCGGCGCAGTCCCATGGGCTGTTGATGCCCGCCTGTCCCTCCTGTGTGTCGTCCCCGGGAGTTATAAAAGTGACCGTTGTAATCCATGATTCAACAGTCCCATTTGAGGAGAGCGTAAACCGGGTATCCCTGATGCTTATTGAATATCCTGTGTCCAGTTCCATGGATTGCCCGTCAAAAAGCCGTTCTGTCCATTGGGTACGAAGCATCGCGGTCAGAAGACAGCCTGCGAGGGCGATAAATACACCCGCGTGGATCAGGCCTGCGCCCGCCAGGCGAAAAAACGAGGATTTACCTGGCATCACCAGGGGTTTCTTCATATACGAAGAACACATAGTCCCGGAATTCACGGTTTGGGTTTTTGTCTCCATAGGGATGAGATTCATTGGCGTTTGCATGGCAGGTGATGCAAAACTGATTGCGCATGACCGTCTCCCTGTTCGTCGCGGGATTCTTCACGATCCAGAGCCAGCCGCCACGCGCCCGCGGATCATCCGGGGACTTGATCATGACCGTGAGGGACGTTGGCTTTGCGTCTGTTGATGGCGAAAG
>RPPD01000571.1 GCA_003818675.1 Spirochaetaceae bacterium | reverse complement strand
TGTAACTTGTTTGTTGTATGAGCAGCACCTGCCCCTCCCAGACTACCCGCGGTCCCTGCTGTGAAAAAGAAATAACCGTTCGCTATGGCCCATTTATAGACGCTGTACCAGATTTCATAGGTCACTTCAAATCTGCTCATTTTAAACGAGGTCAAAGTCACGTCTCTTCCCTGGAGCGTCATGGAACCGCCTGCAACATTCACCATCTCGGGTGCCAGTGTTGGCTCTGCGGTGACTGTTCGCAGCATGACCATCTCAAAGGTCTCCCATGGGCCAACAACATCCCGGTTGGCAATCAAGTAAGAGGCTCCGTCGCTTTCCGCACAAACATATTTATTATTTGCGATTGATTTTAAAGCTATATAATTATTACCCAAATTTATTAATTCAAAAGTCTCCCATGGGCCGACAGCAGTTCTGTTGGCAATGAGAGGACTGGAACCGTTATTTTCAGCGCAAACATACAAATTATTTCCCATTGAGCGCAGGGCAATTTGATTATTACCCAGATTGATTAATGCAAATGATTCCCAGAGGCCGATTCTGTTTTTATTGGCATAGAGCGGATTGTTCCAGACATTTTCAGCACTGACATATTGATGCCTTGAAGTCATAGGGTTCAAAGCCACCAGATTTGTTTGATAAATCTTGACAGAAGACATTCTGTCATTGAATTGATTCCTTCCTGCCGGTCTGTTATTCGCATTATATAAATCCGGACAACTTGAAGTATATTTAAAACAGGTGCCGGTAAAATTACTACCGTCATACAATTCAACCAGGTAGCCGGCTGGTACTCTGACAGATGAAACATCATTGTCCCTGATACCCGCGGCCACAAGTTGTGCTGTAGTATACAAGCCCGGTTGCAGAGATACGCAAGATCCTCTATAGGCAGAATCCCGATAAAATGCAGGCAATTTAATACCAGCAGCCCTGGCATCCTCCTGATATTCACCTTGCATCTCGGTGACCGTACCGGTTTCGGGTATCGGGCAGCCGGCGAACATGAGGACGAGCAGCAGCAATCCGGTTAGCAGGAACCGGTGACCTTTCAGTTTTTCAATTCTCATTTTCATCCTCCTTTTTTTAGGATTTACATCCCACTTTCCTTCGAACATACCGAAAACGCTTCGCTCACCCGAGTGGCGGGCGGGTAACAAAGCTCGTCCAGCCGGATGGTGCGGACGGGCCATGCCTTCTTCAATTCTACCAGGCGTTGATTATATAAAAGTAAACTCCCGGTCCCGGCAGCGCCTGTTCCGGGATAAAGGAATCAAAACGAAGGTATTTATTATTGAGCTCAAACTTGAAAGCAACTACTCCGGATGCGCTCGTATACAAACGAAATGTTTCCCATGCACCGATCGCGCTTCTGTTCGCCACTGCCCGGCTGGCGCCAGCGTTTTCGGCGCAGACATAAAGGCCGGTCGCGTATGACCGTAATGCCACCCGGTTGTTGCCGAGGTCGATCAGGCCAAAGGTTTCCCAAAGGCCCAGCGCGTCGCGGTTTGAATAGAGGGGCGCCTCTGGACCGAGATTGAGATCAGCACAGACATACAGGTTGTTTTTGTAGGAGCGCAGGCCGATTTTTTTCTCAAACCGGTTCAAGTTCCGGCCGTCGCCGGTGCCGAGTTGGCCGGCCCAATTGTCGCCGGTCACCCAGAGCGTGCCGTCGCTCTTGAAAAAAATGCTGTGCGCCATTCCGCCCGCCATGGCTTTGACTGTGCTTGCTGCCTGCACAAAGCTGAAGCGGTCAGTGTTGTCTCCCAGTCCGAGCATGCCAGATTTATTATAACCGGCAACCCACAATGTATTGTTGCTTTTAAGAGCGAAACTGTGAAAATATCCGACGGCGATCGCCTTGACATCGCCGGATACCGGAACAAATCCAATTCGCCTGGTGTTGTCGCCGGTGCCGAGCTGGCCAAAGCCGTTCCAGCCTGTGCCATAGAGTACACCGTCATTTTTCAGGGCCAGGCTGAAATAGCTTCCGGCTGCGATGGCTTTGACACTAGTGGCTACTTGAACAAAGATGTGGCGGCGGATGGTATCGCCG
>RPPD01000570.1 GCA_003818675.1 Spirochaetaceae bacterium | reverse complement strand
TTTTGGGGTCATTGCAAAGCTGGAGAATTTTTGAGACTGTCGTTGGAAGGCTCGGCATCCTCTCAATATACGAGTTCATGAGGAGCATCACTCTGTCTCTATCCACCCGAAACACTCCTTATTTTCCCGAGAATACTCTCAATCTTGTTCCTCATGAGTGAACTCAGGTTTTTATCAGGAACATACTGCGAGAGTTCCCTGATAAATGAAAATGTGGAAACCAGGTTCTTCCTGGTGATGACATTGCCGTCAAAATCCCCTTGTTCGGGAATTTTAAACGATGATTGAATACGCTCAAATAGTCCACGTTTTCCCGAAAGCTTGGAACGCAACAATTCAACGCGAAGCCGCATTTCATTCCCCAGCAGGGAGAACCGATTCTCTTGGGGTAAATAATTTGACATATTCGCCAAATAGTCAAGCAGTTTTACAGGCTTCTTGGCCTCTTCACGCTGGTCCAGATTATTGCGCACATCACTTATATAATTTTTAAGCTCGCTTCTGAGATTTCCATTCTCCTGTTCCGTGTCATCCTCTGAAGGTGTTCCCAAAGCCTCTTTTTCAAGGAAATCCTCGGGCTCCTCCTCCAGGTAAATCTCCATATCATCTGTGTCAGGGGTTATTTCAAGTTCCTTATCCTCTTCCAGTGAGTTCTCGGGCAAAGGCGTCTCTTCTGTAAGTGATTCAATGCCTTCCTCGTGAACCGGCTCCTCCCGGGAGTCCTCTATCCGGGGTTCCTCAAAAAGAAGCTCTTCTTCCGTTTCCTTTTTCTTATCTTCGTCCTCGATGAAACGGGGAAGACCCTCATCTTCAGGCTCCTTGTCATCAGGCATTTCGCCTGGATAAGTGGGTGGAACTTTCCCGCGCTCTTCGGGTATATTGTCCACAGGCGGCGGGGGAGGTGGTGTGGTTCTCTGGGGCGGAGCATACATGATTACAGGTGGAACCTGCTGTTTTGCCATTTGGGATAGCAGGGCATTGGTAACGGCGGACTGGGCCAGGGATTCCTGCATTTTCTTCATGGATTCCGCTATCCCCTGACCAATTGCGTCAATGGAGTCCTTGCTTAAGCCCTGATTCTGCTGATATGGCGGAGGTGCCGGCTGCCAGGGTGGCGGAGGAGTGTACTGTTTGGGTTCAGGAGGCAGGTCTTCCGCCAGTCCCTGCATTTGCTGTGCAGGCAGTTGCGGCCTCCCTGGCTGCCGTGGAGGCTGCGTTGAAGCTCCCCGTTCATAGTGAGGGCTTTCATCGTACAATTCCTGGCTGTCAAGAAGGTTAATAAGAGTCTGCGGCTCCTCCTCTTGTATTGGGAGAACCCGCTCCCTGACCAGGTCTATCTCTTCCTCTTCTTCATCTAGCTTTAAGTATTCTTCCTCTTCCCTTACTTCAAAAACCGGAGTCATTCCTCCAATGTTTATAATTGGCACTGTCTCTTCCACAGGGAGTTCGGTCTCAAGCAGGAAGCTGTCCTGGGCGGTCTGAATGGCAGGACCCTGATCCAATCCGATTTCCTGGAATTTTGCCAGGTTGTGTTCCCAGCGGGATTTCATTTTTTCCTCGTACTCGGCAATTGTCTCCTCATAGAGTTTCATGATGTCATTAAGGCGCCTGGAGTCCTTCAATTCATCCTGTGCGCCCTGTACATTTACCAGATCTCCCAATATCTCGATAGCCTCTTCCTGCCTTCCCATCTCCTTGTACACGCGGGCGAGCATGAACTGGATCTCCGGGTCCTTGACACCGGCAGTAATAATGTCAAGAAGCACGCGTTCCGCATCCTCTTTTTTTGACTGGGCCATGGCGATATCCGCATAAAGGATTTTCGCCTCGATCTTGTTTGTATTTTTTGAGAGATACTGAAGGATCTCCTCCTCGGCTTTCTTGTACTGCCTGAGTTCCTTAAATGTAAAAGCCAGGTCCAGGCAAAAATCGCGGTTGTCCGGAAGAAGCTGCTGCAGCTTATCCTTTATCTGAAGAGCCCGCTTCAAATCACCCTTTTTTAAAAGGGCCTTGCCCTCTCCGCGAAGCGCCAGTGCATTGTTTGGATCCTTGGAAAGTATTG
>RPPD01000569.1 GCA_003818675.1 Spirochaetaceae bacterium | reverse complement strand
GCCCTTTATCCCCAGATTTGTTTTTACATCTGGCCGTGAGAGCCAGCCCAGCAAAGCTTTTTCAAGGAGTGGAAGGATTGCCCTGAACGCACCTAAAGCGACCAAACCCACATCCGCGGTGATAAAAACCGAGAGTGTTGAGTTGTCCTCTACATGTTTGGCAGTCCAGGATGCAAGAACATCCTGGAGTTTTTCACGGAATCCCGGATCATTGACAAGCGCTGTAAGTTTCTCCGCGATCACACCTGTAAGATTCATGCTGGATGCCATCTCGCCGACGTGCTGGTCTGATATATGCTCCATGAAATGCAGGATGACAGTACGCACGACTTCGCCAAAGGCCTTGCCATGTAAAAATGATCCAAGTACGGATTCCAAAAGGGCCGGGAGTTTCTGTTGTATAACGGGAATGTCTTTGGCAGCTACATCTGCAAGCGGGATATCAAACACGGATTGCGTAAGTGATGAAATCTGGTTAAAGATGGATTCCTTCACCTTTGGTGATTCCAGCTGACCTCTGACAGCCTCGCCTGTAATAAGCTCCCGCGAAACCATGTCACCGATGGATTGTGCGAGTTGATGACGTTGCTTTGGAATTATGCCTGGTGTGAAGGGGATTTTTATGCCAAGGATGCGCTTTTCGGTAAGGGGTCTGAAGAGCATCCTTATGGCTATGTCATTTGTGATGTATCCGATTGCAGCGCCCACAACGGGCGGGATGATCCATGGCAGGAGCTGCTGGAAAAAGTCCATCCGCTACTCCGGCTTGTACTGCGCGGCTTCCTCGTGCGATGGGAATATGACCAGGTGTGAACCGAAAATCCAGCCGCGGCTTTTTCCGTCCTCGACCTTGTACCAGTAATCCGTTTTGTCCCCGATCTTTTCCTTTTCAAGTGTCCGTTCTATGATGCGGAGCACCTGGCCGCGGGCAAGCTGGGTGAGCATTTCACTCTCGGTGTCTGGCGCCTGGCGCACAGCGACATATTTTGTGAGATTAACCGCCCAGGAGTCCCTGTTTTCCAGAACTGGCGTAGGCGGGAGCTTGATACCTGATCCCTCGGAGCCCTGGCCGCAGCTTGAAAAAATAATGCCGGACAAAATTATAAATTGAAAGAAACGCCGCATGGAAGGAAAATAACACAATTTTATGGATGGGGCAAGCTAAAGGATTCCATGCACTTGTTGTTCTTGCAGTGATAACGCACTGTGAAAAAGGGATTTTATAAAAGTTTCACTTTCCGTATGTCTCTTTAAGGTGCGTGATTTCGTCACGCAGGATAACGGCCTTTTCAAACTCGAGGTTCTTGGCATATTCAAGCATTTCAGCTTCAAGGCGTTTGACATACTCTTTCCTGTCCTTTGGCACGAGCAGGTTGTAGTTCTTTTTCAGAAGCTCCATGTCAAATGTCGCAAGCTGTTCCTTTTCCTTCGTCTTGCGCACAAGGATGTCTTGTACAGCCTTCTTTATGCTTACAGGAGTAATGCCGTGCTTTTGATTGTAGGCGGCCTGGATCACCCTGCGCCTTTCGGTCTCTTCAATTGCTTTTTTCATGGCATCACTTTCCCGGTCCGCGTACATTATGACTTTGCCGTTTATATTTCTGGCAGCGCGGCCCGTAATTTGAATTAACGAAGTGGCACTGCGCAGGAAGCCTGTCTTGTCCGCATCAAGAATTGCGATAAAGGATACCTCCGGAAGATCCAGCCCTTCGCGGAGCAGGTTTATCCCGACGAGCACGTCACATTCGCCTGTGCGCAGGGATTTAAGTATCTCAACACGCTCTATGGTTTCTATTTCCGAATGAAGATAGCGTACCTTTAACCCCAGGTCAGTCAAATAGTCCGTAAGATCCTCGGCCATTTTTTTCGTGAGCGTTGTGACCAGGCTTCGCTCTCCCCTTGCGATCCTGATCTTCACCTCCGAATAGATGTCATCAATCTGTCCCTTTGTGGGTCTGACTTCTATCTCAGGATCAAGAAGGCCGGTGGGTCTTATCACCTGTTCTTTTATCTGCTGTGATTTGTCAAGTTCATAGGCTGACGGAGTTGCGCTGACAAAAAT
>RPPD01000568.1 GCA_003818675.1 Spirochaetaceae bacterium | reverse complement strand
TGGGTGTTGCCGTGATTTTCGTCCTTTTGGGATCAAATATCGGTATTTCACTGCTGAAGTCCTTTATACCTGAAAAAGTCCGTATACCGGCATATATCATAGTAATAGCGGCTTTTGTGACAATTGTTGATCTTGTCATGCAGGCGTACATACAGCCGCTCTCTGAAAGCCTTGGAGTCTTTGTACCACTAATCGTGGTTAACTGCATAATATTGGGCCGTGCCGAAGGTTTTGCAAACAGAAACACGGTCGGTGACTCTATTCTGGATGCACTTGGAATGGGAATGGGTTTTACAATTGCTGTCACATTCATTGCGTTTATCAGGGAAGTGCTTGGTTCAGGAACAATAACACTCATATCCATGCCATTTCTTCCAACAGGTATAATTGAAGTTCCAGGTTTGCATGACGCTCCAGCAGGTATTTTTGTCACTTCTGCGGGCGCTTTACTTGTAATGGGATTCCTCAAGGGTTTTTTCAATGTAAAGAAACAATGGGCTCTTGCGATTAAAAAAGGCTGGAAGATGATGATAGAATCCATAAAAAATCTACCACTGTTTGGGGGAAGAAAGAAACAGGGGGAGCAGGCATGACTTATGTTGGAATAATAATCACGTTTGTTTTTGTTAACAATTTTATTTTTGTACAATTTTTGGGACTGTGCCCGTTTATAGGTGTTTCAAAAAAGGTAGACTCGGCATTCGGCATGGGCATAGCCGTGACTTTTGTAACGGCTATCGCGGCACTGGTTACATGGATCGTAAACAATGCCATACTGATCCCCGCAGGGCTTCAGTACCTGCAGACAATCACCTTTATTCTTGTCATAGCGGCACTCGTGCAGCTTGTAGAGATGGTAATTCAGAAAATGTCCCCTGAGCTTTACAGGGCCCTGGGAATTTATCTTCCGCTAATTACAACCAATTGTGCAGTTTTGGGCATTGCCCTGATAGCCGCAAAAAACAACTACAACATTCTGGAAAGTTTCATAGCTGGTTTTGCGGCTGGAGCTGGTTTTCTCCTGGCAATAATTCTCATGTCAACGCTTCGGGAAAGGCTTGAGAAGGAAAATATTCCAAAAGCGCTGCGGGGTGCGCCAATTGCGCTGATTTCCGCAGGGCTCATGGCTTTGGGGTTCATGGCATTTGACATGACACTCTTGAAGAATCTTTTGGGATAGGAGCTTGTATCGTGGATATCGGTAATGTTGTTTTGAATATATTCCTCGCTGTGGCGTCGGTCGCAAGCCTTGGCATTGTTTTTGGAATATTGCTATCTATCGCCGCCAGATTTTTCGCAGTTCAAAAGGATCAGCGACTTGAGGCAATTGAGAAGATACTTCCTCAAGTAAATTGCGGAGCATGCGGTTTTGCCGGATGTGCTTCATACGCAGCGGCATTGGTGGGTGGAGAAACCGCCATTACGCTCTGTACGCCAGGCGGTGCCGAAGTGGCACATAAAATAGCTGATATTCTGGAACTTGAAAAGCCGGTTTTAGGTGAAAAAAAGATAACACAAGTGCATTGCAAGGGCGGGAAGGGTACCGCGCAATACACTTGTGAATATTCAGGAGTCAAGGACTGTAATGCCCTGTTTCTTTTGGGCGGCGGCAACAAAGCATGCAAGTATGGCTGCCTTGGCATGGGAAGCTGTATAAAAGTTTGTCCTGTTGATGCGATAGACTATGACCATACAGGTCTTGTTGTAGTTAACAAAAAAAAATGCATTGGATGCGGCAAGTGTATAGAAGTATGTCCCACCAAAGTAATGAAGTTCATACCTAAAAAAGCTGACTATATTGTTGCATGCAATTCAAAAGATTCTGGCCCAGCAACAAAAAAAACATGCAGTGTCGGATGCATTGGCTGTAAAATATGCGAGAAAAAGTCTCCAGAAGGCGGATTTGTTGTCACTGATTATTTGTCTGTGATAGATTATTCAAAAACCGGAGAACGGGGTGAGGCTGCGGACAAGTGTCCGCCAAAATGCATAATACGGAACTGATGCATCTGAATAAAATGGCGGATAACCAGCTTTGCTGGGATTCGGTTGAAGGGGAAAATG
>RPPD01000567.1 GCA_003818675.1 Spirochaetaceae bacterium | reverse complement strand
CCAGGAAATGCTGCGCATCAATACAGAAAACATTCTTTTCATATGCGGCGGCGCGTTCGTCGGCCTTGAGAAAATTGTTGAAGCGCGCGTTTCCAAGCAGCCCATCGGCTTTGGCGCGGACATCGTTGCCAAGGAACACAAGGACCTGGCAAAGCTATATGCAGAGCTCCATCCCGAGGACCTGATCAGATTTGGGCTTATACCGGAGTTTATTGGTCGCTTGCCCATAATTGTCACACTTGACGAGCTTGATGTGGATCTTTTGAAGAAGATCATTACAGAGCCCAGGAATTCCGTGGCCAAGCAGTTTGAGGCAAGCCTCAAGCTTGATGACGCAAAGCTCGTTTTTGAGGAAAAGGCAATTGAGGCCATAGCGAAGCTCGCAATTGAACGCAAGTCGGGCGCAAGGGGCTTGCGCGCCATAATTGAAAAGATTATGACCGACATCATGTATGAGATACCTGCCATCAAGGGAAAGAAAAAGATCGTGATCACAGAGGACGTGGTTTTAAACTCAAAGCCGCCGGAAGTGATCATGGACGAGAAGAAAAAAACGGCATAGCTTTATGAAAGTCGGATTGCTCTCAGGAATTCGCACAATCAGCATACAGGAAACCCCCAAACCAGAAATCACAAAACCAAATGAAGTTCTCCTGAAAGTACTGGCTGTTGGAGTCTGCGGTTCTGACATCCACTATTTCAAGGATGGCAGGATCGGATCGGCCATTGTCAAGTTTCCTTTCCGCATAGGACACGAGTTTTCCGGGGAGGTCGTCCAGACAGGCAAAGGCGTCAGGAAATTGAAGATTGGCGACAGGGTGGCCATCGATCCGGCGATATTTTGCGGAAAGTGCGACCAGTGCCTACAGGGCAGGTTTAACACGTGCCGCACCCTTACCTTCATGGGTTCTCCGGGACTGGCTGACGGCTGTCTTGCGGAATATGTTGTAGTCCCGCAGGAAAGCTGCTTTGCCTCAAAGAAACTTACTGCAGAACAGCTCTGCCTTGTTGAACCGCTTTCGATCGGCGTCTATGCCGCAAAATATGCATTGCCCTTTGAGAGAAAAACACCAGAAGGAAAGTCTCTCGGGAAAAAGACAGTCGGCATCCTGGGAGCAGGTCCCATTGGCCTTTCCACTCTTCTTGCCGTGAAGGCTTTTGGTGCTGGTAATGTATATATCACGGACAAGATAGATTTTCGCGTCGAGACCGCGCGCAAGTCTGGCGCCATCTGGGCAGGCAATTCAATCAAGGATGATATTGTTGACGAGGTTTCAAAGCGTGAGCCGCAGTTACTGGATGTCGTGTTTGAATGCGCCGGCGAGCAGGAAACCCTGGACCAGGCCTGCGAATTGCTCAAGCCGGGCGGGAGTCTTGTCATAGTCGGCATCCACGCGGTGGGCAGGATTTCCTTCTCCGCTGATGTGCTCCGCCGCCGCGAGATAACAATCTACAGCGTTCGCCGCCAGAATGAAAGCACGTATGACGCATTAAAACTTTTGGAGAGTGGAAAGGTGAATGCGGATTTCATGGCCACACACCGCTTTCCCATGGCTGAAGCCCGGAAGGCATATGAGACTGTTGCGGATTACCGCGACAATGTACTGAAAGCCCTCATCATTTTGTAGCCTCCCGGCGGCCACAGGTTTTATAATCAAACATTTCTTGAAGCCGGACTTTAAATGGGGTATAGTTTCAATATGAGTACAATCTTCAAGAGAATTATTACAGCAGCGCTCATGCTGTCATGCGCGCTTGTACTTTTCAGCCAGGAGAGGATCATCTCCGTCATGTATTTCCAGAACACAACAAATACTGCCGATTATGCATGGCTTTCCAAGGGCATCGCGGACATGCTCATAACAGACATGGCCGGGCAGGGCAACATCAGGGTTGTCGAGCGCGCGGATCTGGAGAAAATCCTGCGCGAGCAGGAGCTTGCGGTGAGCGATCTCTTTGACGCAGCAGGCGCCGTGCGGATCGGCAAGCTGGCCAGCGCGCGCGAGGCAGTTTGCGGAAGCTTCATCATACAGGGCACTACAATACGCATTGATGCCAAGCTTTTGAGTAT
>RPPD01000566.1 GCA_003818675.1 Spirochaetaceae bacterium | reverse complement strand
TATTTTTTTACATAGTTTGTGTCCTCTATTATGGAAACAGGCCGCTTCCTGTATACCAAGCCGCCTGTTGTTTGTAAAAGGCAGTATCCTCCGACAAAATCAGCGACTGCATGAAGGGGATTTACCGTGGCGCTCGCGGCGATGCGCTGAAACTCGCCGGCCAACAGGGTCAGCCGCTCGATGGATGAAGCGAGGAGAGTTCCACGCTTGGATTCCGCGACCGCATGGATTTCATCAAGAATGACAGTTTTGAGGCCGGAGAACATGGCATGTGCGGAAAGGCTCGCGAGCATAATGGCCAGGCTCTCTGGCGTGGTGATAAGGATCTCTGGCGGATGAAGGCGCATGTATCTCCGTTCGCTTTCCGGAGTATCTCCGCTTCGAACCATCACTGATATTTCAGGAAAGAAGGAATTGTGTTGGCCAAATAATTCGCGCAAGCCTGAAAGCGGGCCCATGAGATTCTTCTGGATGTCATTGTTCAGTGCTTTCAGCGGCGAGATGTACAGGATGCGAGTCCCCGGTTCAGGTTTGCCTGTCACAAGGCTGTTTATTGCCCATAGAAACGAGGCCAGGGTCTTTCCGCTTCCGGTGGGAGCGGTGATAAGCACATGCTCGCCCTTGGCAATCCGCGGCCAGGCCTTTTCCTGGATTCCCGAGGGCGAGCCTATATTTTTTTCAAACCATTCATGGATGAGAGGGTGAAAGAGCGAAAGCGAGCTCATGGGATAATAGTAATACGTATCGGGGATGCGAGTCTATAAAATCATCGCGGCATTGCCAGCAGTTCACGAAAAGAACGGGGCTGTCGTGAAAAGAAACTGCGTGATTTTGAAATACTGAATGAAAGGATGGCTTCAACCACCTTGACATCGGCCAATATCCTGGAAGGTCCCTGGCGCAACGCACCAGCAAAACTGAAATCCCATCCGCGCCAGCCTTTTCCGGGTATGCGTATTGTGAGTCCGGCCTTTCCCCCGATGCCAAATACTGTATTTTCTTCTGTAAGCAGGATGGAACCTTCGGCAGAGACCCTGAACGCCAGCCAGGTGAGAGGCCAGTATTCCAAACCAACGACCAGTAGACTATTCCATTCGAGTCTGTCAAATGCAATGTTATTATTCTGTTTCAAAGCCAATATGAGTGTATATTCCAAAAAGGAAAATGTCAGGTTGTTCTCGAGGAAAAGGGGCGCCTGAATACCGTACACATCATAGGTTGTTGAATCAATACGCGGAACAGAGGCAAATGGCAATCCCGCGAAAAGATCAAATAAAACTGTCGAATCCCGGTTTTTAATAATAAATCCACCTGAAAGGGCGGTGCCGAGATTATAACCGGTGTCATCAACAGTGCTGTAATCATCGATATGTTGATTATATATTGACAGGGATATTCCTAATGAGAATGAATCCAGTGGTGCCCAGCCTATACTGAAAATCCCCATTCCGATACTGCGAAACACGTCGCTTGCAGTAATCCCGATCTCTCCCTCTATGCTGACTCCAAATGCAAGATCGATGGGGATATTGAGTGCCAAACCGGTTCTGTAATCATACTCTTCAAGTGTGATATTTTTGTAGCCTTGTGCGTTTGTGGCAATAAATTGATAATGTATTGAATCATAGGGAATAATTCCCAGGAATGCAGGATTCAGGACAGGATAGTATGGCTCTGACATAATTTCAAATTTTGATATATACGGCGACAATTTGCTGAGATATACTGTTACAGCATCATTGTCCGGATCGAGTGTCTGCGCTTTCATAAGTCCTGTTCTCGCGGATGACTCATCCTCCCTGTCCAGGGAATCGATCGCATCAGAAAAAAGAGTTAAAATGACCGGTGAACGCGGTCTCGGATTGTTTAAGCGTGTTTTAATGAATTCAGGCGCATCAATTTTTAAAAAATTAAATAGTTTCGCTGCGCTTGCAGTCATGACAGAATCATAAAGGGAAGTTTCATTCATCACTTCAAATTGGAATACAGAGGATTTTATTTCCACTTCAATTATTGATATTTTCAGCGTGATGATGTTTTTGGAAAGGATAATGGCACCTGTTACAAGATATTTTACC
>RPPD01000565.1 GCA_003818675.1 Spirochaetaceae bacterium | reverse complement strand
TCATTCCTGGCGCAAAAGGTAAAGCTGCCAGGCCGGGTTGTCGTGCACCGCGGCACAGCAAGCTCGCAGGATGCAAGAGACATCCAGAAAGCCGGCCGATATGAGCCTGATCCCGCCGGGGCAACATGCGAGTATGAAGTCGCAGGCAAGATTCTCGCACGCGGCAAAATCGTCAAAATGCACGGTGAATATTTTTTCAGGGTGATGCAACTTGAAGAATCAGCCGGGGAGGAAACAACATGAAACAGGGACAGATTCTTGACGTCAAGGTACCTCTAAAAGCAGTGCTGGGCGGTACCGAGGTGAGCGTGATGGCACTTTCGTCCATACAGGAAGGGTCCATCGTGGAACTCAGAAGCCTCGCGGGCGAACCGGTCGAACTCCACGCAGCCGGTGAACTGGTCGCCTGGGGCGAAGTCGTTGTGATTGACGAAAACTTCGGAATCCGGGTCACCAGGCTCGCGAATAAATAGGGAGGACCTGAGCATGGCAAACGGAAAACCCGAAAAAGACAAAAAACAGGCCGAAGGCATCCCTGATGGAGATGAGTCCGCGGTGATAGGTGTATATTCCGCACGCGATATAATTTCGTGCGGGAAACCCTCAGGCAGAAAAATAAAGGTAAAGCGATATAATTTCAAACGACCCGACAAATTCTCCAAGGACCAGATCAGGACAGTCTCAGTCATGCACGAAATATTTTGCAGGCTCGCAACAGTCAGCCTCTCTGCCCGGCTGAAAACCTGCTGCCATATCCGGATCTCCTGCGTGGACCAGATGACCTACGAAGAGTTTGCAGGGCCCTGCACGAATCCGGCCGTCTTCTGCGTTGTAAACATGGACCCTCTCAAGGGGAGTACTCTCTTTCACATGGACAATTCCCTTGCCCAGGCCATGATCCAGGTAGCCTCGGGCGGGCAGGCATCAGCCGGGGAAAGGGGCGTGACACCGGAGATGGACTCGCGTACGCTTTCCGATATCGATTCCGGCATTATCGAGTCGCTGTTCCTGCGCCTGACAGGTGACCTGCGTGAGGCATGGGCGCCCGTTCTGGAAATGAGACCGCAGATCGGGCAGATTGATGACAATCCCCAGATGGTCCAGATCGTGCCGCCGACAGAGATGATCATCCTCGTCACTTTCGATTGCACAATCGGCGAAATCCGCGGCAAAATGAACTTCTGCATCCCATTTCTGACAATTGAGCCGATAATCCATAAACTATTCGCGCAATACTGGTATTCATCAGGAAAACGCGGGATCACTTCTGCACAGTTGAAAAAAAATCTCGAGTGGACAACAAAGCTCGCCACAGCGTCATCCGTTTTTTACAATACAGACAGAGTGTCTCTCGCAGAACTTGCAGGCCTGAAAAAGGGAAGCCTCATCCCGATTCCCGGGATGAAGGAAGGCAAGGCTGTGTTCGAATGCGGCGGCCGGGAAGTTCTTGAACTGATCGTTGTAAAATCCGGCCACCATGATGCATTCATGGTCCCGGAAAAAACAAATGATGATTTGCCCGGACTTGAAACCCCCAGTGAACAGGAAGCGGCATCCGCTCCAATAGCACAACTTGAAAAAAAGCTCTCGGAAGCTTTGCAGAAAATCGAGACACGAATCTCGGAATTGTCCGCAAAGCAGACGGAATATGCGGACCAGGCCTTTTTTGAACAGCCGGTTGCAGGGATATCTGCAGAACAGGCAGAGGGACTTCCCCTCCAGTTTGCATCAGCCCTTGACCGGGACCAGCTTGCCCGGGTTTTTTCCCTCGAACATCCGCAGGTTACAGCCCTGGCATTGTCGTGCATGGATCCTGTTCCTGCCGGTGATGTGCTGGGACGTCTCCCTGAATCCATGCGGCCCGACATCGCAATGCGCATTGCCGGAATCGGTTCTCCGGCCTCCTTTGCGACAGAGTCCATCATCCATGCGCTCCGCCGTTTGCTTGCGGCCTCGCACACAAGCGAGAGCAAGCCCGCCGGCGGCGCAAAGCACCTGGCAGCCATGCTTGCCTCAATTGGGCGCAAAGAAGAAAATGAACTCATGGATATTATACGGAAGGAAAACAAGCCGCTCGCGGAGC
>RPPD01000564.1 GCA_003818675.1 Spirochaetaceae bacterium | reverse complement strand
CTGACGATGCGGGAGGGGCAGGCAATTGACGTGCTTGGTGATTTTTTCAGGATTCGCTTTGTGCGGAATCCCAATATCATCTTTGGCTTTGGCTCGGAACTGCCGGAATTTTTACGGCCTGTTATACTTGTGGTTTTCCCGGTGCTTGCGGTAATTCTCCTGGTGGTATTCTGCATCAGGGCCAAGGACCTGAAGGATGTATTCAGGCTCCCGCTTGCGGCAATAGTAGGCGGCGGACTGGGCAATCTCGTGGATCGCATGTTCAGGCCTGAGGGCGTTGTGGATTTTCTGGATTTCAATTTTTACGGCATTCTCGGGTGGAACCGTTTTCCCACCTTCAATATTGCGGATTCTTCAATCACAATTGGTGTGTCTTTGATTTTTATCATAAGTGTTTACCATGAAATCAAGCGAATCAGGGAAAAAAACAAACAGGCTTAACCTGCCATTTATTGCACTATCAGCGCTGGTCAACATTGTGCTTTTGGCAGTGGTGGCTGGCGCTGGATTTCTTGTTGTGCAAATCTTTTTCCAGGGGAGACTCTCCACTGACTGGGCTCGCTATATGGTTATCGCGTTTTTCATGGCAGGGATCCTTGTCACAGCCCTGGTCAACCGCTTGTACTTGAGGCGCAAACACAGAGGGAAAAGACTGCCGGATGAAAAGGCAAAAGATTAAAATAGAGGATAATCAATATCCGTCAGACATTGCGATGTTCTGGTCTTTCTTGCAGAGTTCACCATAGACAAAACCGCGGTTTTTCAATCTCAGTTTGACTTCATTCGGGAACGGTATCATGCGCCAGAAAATTCCCCTGACATCGCGCTCGAGCTTCTGGATGGCGTCGCTCTCCTTGGTGATCCAGAGGATGTAGTCCCTGATGAAAGCATCCTTGACATCTCCCTTTTGCTTGGTATCGTCAAACCACATGTAGTAGCGGCCGGTGATTCCCTCTTCCATCCACCGGTGCTGTGCGCGCTCCTTGGCCACCTGCCAGCGCAGGTCTGCAAGCGCGGCCACCACGGCCAGGCTCAGGTTCTTGGGGTAAAGCGGTATGGCAAGGCGTCCGCGGCTGGTGGCTCGGTTGTGTTTTTCAAAGGGCTGCCAGCAGATACCCAATTCGCCGCAGTTGGGAAGCAGGAGTACATTGGGGACAATCCGGTTGTCCTGTTCACGGAAGCGGCGTATGAAAAGCCCGGGATCCAGAATCTCTGTCTCGGCCATGATGTTGATGACGTTTTCACGGATGCCTATCTGACGTTCGCTTGCAACAAAGCTGTTGTTGACGAGCACGGGAAAGTGGTTACCCTTGCGGCCCACGCAGAGCTTGCTCATCTGACGGACGGTGTTGAACTCAGACGCGATGCTCGCGGCATCAATGCTCGTGTCCGCTTCCATCCCCTCTGTGCTTTTGGACAGGTCGCCGAGTTCCTCGTCCAGATCCCCGAGAATGGCGTATGATTTGGCCATGTCCTTGTCGATTGAGGACAGGCGTCTGAAGATATCATTGATATCCGAGAAGATTTTTTTCTGTTCGTTGTTGAAGCATGCCTTCAGACCGCCGACGTCGTCGCGGATGTCGTGGCGCCTGAGGTCCTGCACGCGGGCCGTCAGGTCGTTCTCTGTCTCCTCGAGCTGGCCGACCTTGTTCCGCAGCGCAGCTATCTCGGCATCACGCTGGCCCTTTCGCTTGTCCAGCTTGTCCAGCTTTTTCTGCGAGTTGTCCATCTGGACCTTTTTCACCTCATCGGTGGCGGATGAACGTTCCTGGCCAAGCGCAATGCGCAACAGCCACTCATCAGTGTAATGCACGGGTTCTGCAGTATTGTTTGGTATGATGGTCCTTGAAAGCAAATTCCGCTGTTCTGCAGTGAGAAACGAGGGAGACACAATTCCAAAGCGCAGGAGCAAAAGCTTGTAAAATGAAAGTTTGGGATTTATTCTCACTGCGATCTGGGCTGCCATGTCCCAATAGGCAGGGATCACGCGGTTTCGCAGCATGGAGCGGTCATCAGGATTTTTGGCCTTGAGAAATTGTCCGAAAAGATCATGAAACTTGGTGGCTTCCTTGCCCTCGCCGGCCAAAACT
>RPPD01000563.1 GCA_003818675.1 Spirochaetaceae bacterium | reverse complement strand
GGGAGCGTCAAAGTCCGGGAACCGGGATACCAGGTACAAGCTTGTGGATGAATTCACCCAGTCTTACAGGGCAAAATACGGGGAACTGCCGTCATATTGGAGTGGATACGGATATGACGCACTCCTGGTTGTTCTGGAGGCGGCTGCCAAAGCGTCAGGGGCTGGTTATCCCATAGAAGGTAAAACGCTTGCAGCTGCCATGGAGGGCATAAGGGAGCTTGCGGGAGTAAGCGGGACATTTACTTTCTCTGAAAAAGCCCATGCAGGTCTTGATTCCAGTGCATTTGAGATTTTCACCATTAAAAACGGATTCGTGGTCCATATTCCTCCCAGATAATTCAATTTCCGGGCAAAAAATATTTTAAAGAAAGTATGGATTTTCTATTTCAAAGCAAGTATATTTATAATAGAGAACTTGGAGAAATTAGATTTAAGTGGCATAATTTGAATATTTAAAAATAGGTATATATAACTTCTATATAAATCCCATAGATTGATTTGCGGGTTAATTGAGGATAATCGATACTGTAAGTGTCGATTGTTGACGATATAGAAAACAAGTCTCGATTTTTTTTCATATGGGGGCGTAGTATGAAGATTTTCCGTTTGGCGGTCATTGTAATCATTTCCATCGCGGCGTTTATTTCCTGCGATTTTTTAAATCCCGGCCTGGGCGACAGGGTGGACATAACCGCGCCACTTGTCTTTGTGTCAAGCCACGTAAATGGCGCCTATACCAGCGGCTCCATCACCCTGTCGGGCAGTTTTGAGGAGGACATGCAGGCCTCCAGGATCCAGGTATCCTTTGACAGTGGCGCCACTTATGTTGACGCTGTTATCGATCCGGTTGCCGAGACCTGGAGTTACGACTGGGACACCACCAGTGTCGCTGACGGAGAGTATAATCTCATATTCCTGATCACTGACGCCTCGGGCAAGACCACAAACAGAAATCTTCTTGTATACGTTGACAACACGGGTCCCCTTGTACTGATGTCTACTCCCTCGATTCCCAGTGCCGTTTATTATGGCAGTGCATTCATACTCCGCGGTGAGGCGGCAGACAAGTTTGGAGTCACGAGCGTCGATGTCGATATATATGCGGAAGACGGAACCACCTTCCTGGAATCTCCGACAGTAAGCGGCGCTTCCACATGGTCCTGCGTTTTCAACAGCGCGACCTGGGCCAATCCCACCAGTATCCTAAAATTTCGGATAACAGCCATTGACAAGGCGGGCAATACCAGCTCGCGTTTTTACCATTATTACAACATACTTGTGGCCAATCTTTATGAAAACGTAGTAATTGACGACGTTTATCGGATACTGAACGGTGAACTCGCCGATGCCCAGATTGAAGCATATCTTGCCCTGAATGACGGCACCGCGTTGATACCCCTGGAGTTTGACCAGGACCAGAACAAGCCTAATATCGAAGTCTACAATCCGGATGAAGATATTCTCACAGATGACATTCTCACCAGCACTTCAAAGCTCTCTGGAAAGGCGATGGATTCTGACGGTATCGCTGCGGGATCGGTGGAAGTGCGGATCTTGAGGCAGTCTGACTCTGCGGTCATGATCGATTGGACTTCCACAGGCAATCCACTCTCGCCATCGCTGAACTGGTCATATACCATGCCCGGCGGATTGGCGGATGACGACTATCTGCTTTATGTCAGTGCCGATGACATCGGCGCCAATACGCGGACTGTCGGTCCGTTTAGTTTTTCAATTGACTCGGGTGCTCCAACACTGATAGTGAATCAGCCCGGGCAGGGTGAATACCTCAATGGACCTTTCACTATCTCCGGCA
Organism: Spirochaetaceae bacterium; assembly: GCA_003818675.1. The sequence goes on along the minus strand of RPPD01000563.1, from coordinate 275 downwards.
CGGCAAGCGACGCCCAGGGAATTTCCCTGGTCGAAGTGAGCACCAACAATGGCGTGTCCTACAATCCCGCAACCGGAACAACGATCTGGAGTTATAATGTTGTTTCTCCTGCTGACGGATCCATGCTTCTCAAGGTCCGCGCCACGGAAGGCGGGGGCGGAACAAAAACAACCACCTACAACCTGCAGGTGATCGTGGACACGACCGATCCGGGAATCACTTTTATCAATCCCGCGCTTTCGGCCACAGTCAACGGCCAGGTGATTTTCAAGGGG
>RPPD01000562.1 GCA_003818675.1 Spirochaetaceae bacterium | reverse complement strand
TGTACTGCATATGGGCAGCTGTGTCGACAATTCACGTATCCTGGAAGCTGCTGTGGAGGTGGTGAACGAGGGAGGACTTGGCGACAATATATCGCAGTTGCCTGCAGCAGGTGTGGCCCCTGAATGGATGAGTGAAAAAGCAGTGGCCATCGGTTGTTATTTTGTAGCATCGGGTATTGATGTTGTACTCGGTCAGCCTTTTCATATTTCCGGTTCTGAAAATGTATCAACCTTTCTGTATAACGAAACGCAGAAGCTCTTCGGATCATCATTCCATTACGAACCGGATGCTATCGCCGGGGCAAAGAAAGTACTTGAGATTATCGATAAAAAGCGTGAAAAATTAGGTATCAACAAAAAAGCTGAAAGAAAACTTTTTGATATGAAAGACAGGAGGAACCTATAATGTCAAAAATTATTTGCGACAGCGCCATTGATGGTGCAATACAGTGGGTGGTTGATGCAGGAAAGATCCTTGAAAAAACGATAAAACTAAAAGGAGAAGATTGCCAGGCAGGCTTTCCCGGGACGGCATACTACCTTCCCATTGTCTATTCATTTACAGGCGAAAAAGTAAATACCCTCGGAGATCTCAGGAAAGTGCTGAATCATGCACAGAACCTGCTTCCCATACGCCCGAGCGAAAAAGTATGGCTCCCTTACCTGGGAAACACTATGGATGCAGGTGTTGCAGCCCTTTTTGCATGCGAAGTGATAGAAGCCTGTAAGTACCTTGCAGGGCCGGATCCTGTCGATGGTATCTGGCTGGGCGCCGCAAACGATGTTATTATGCGTGAAAGGGGAATCGAATTTGTCGATGGCACTGCCCCGGGATTTGCAGCCATCACAGGCGCCGCACCTGATAACAAAACGGCTGTAAGAATTGCAAAGGAACTGCAGCAGAAGAACCTGTATGTTTTCATGGCTGGCTGTACCCATGGAAAACAATTTGCCGAACAGCTTGCTGAGGAAGGTGTCCAACTCGGATGGGAAACACGCCTCGTGCCTTTCGGCAGGGATGTGTCGGCAGCCGTATATGCCCTCGGCTTTGCCAACCGTGCCGCACTATCTTTCGGAGGGGTGAAACCCGGTGATTTTAAAGGAAACCTGAAATACAACAAGGACAGAATATTTGCATTTGTGCTGGCTTTGGGTGAGGTCACTCCCGACAAATATGCCATTGCCGCAGGTGCTATCAATTATGGCTTCCCGGTTATTGCCGATACCGACATTCCCCAGATCCTTCCCACAGGAATCTGTACCTATGAACATGTAGTATCAAACGTGCCCTATGAAAGTATGGTGGAAAAAGCCCTCGAAGTGAGGGGATGCAAGATAAAGGTCACCAAAGTACCTATTCCTGTTGCTTACGGGCCGGCATTCGAAGGTGAGCGCATCAGGAAAAGCGATGCCCGGGTGGAATTCGGGGGAAACAAGACCCATGCTTTTGAGTTCGTTACCAGCGCAGACCTGGAATCGATCAACGACGGTGAAATTGAAGTGATCGGTCCGGGGATTGAACAGGTGGAAGAAGGTGCTGCCCTGCCCCTGGGCATTTGGGTAGAAGTGGCAGGCCGGAAGATGCAGCCCGACTTTGAACCCATCCTCGAACGCCAGATACACCATCTTCTCAACGGAGCAGAAGGTCTGTGGCACATGGGACAACGCGATATCATCTGGACCCGTATTTCCAAAGGAGGTTACGCTAATGGCCTGGGCCTGAAACACTACGGCGAGATCATCCATGCAAAATTCCTTTCCGAATATCCCGCCATCGTCGACAAGGTGAAAGTAACGCTGATCACCGATGAAAAAGAGGTGGATAACAGGCTGGCAGCAGCCCGGAAGGTATATGACGAACGGAACCGCAGACTTGAATCCATGACCGACGAGTCGGTGGATACTTTCTATTCATGCCTGCTCTGCCAGTCTTTCGCACCCAACCATGTTTGTATCATCACACCCGAAAGACTCGGATTAGGCGGCGCATATAATTGGCTCGATGGCAAGGCAGCCCACGAGATCGATGAAACAGGGCCTAACCAGCCGGTAATTAAAGGAAAATGCCATGATCCCCAAAGGGGCATCTGGCA
>RPPD01000561.1 GCA_003818675.1 Spirochaetaceae bacterium | reverse complement strand
TCTTTTTTGTCTATGGGACAACCATGAATCATGAGGTCGACTGTTACGACTTCAGACACTGCCTTTGTGGGCATGGTATCAAGGTGCGGCATGGAAGCGCTATCGCCGTATACATCCCGTTTCTTCTCATCAAGGTTCCCGTAGTTCTTGAGCTTGTTCACGCCGCCTATGGTGGCGCAGGCGCCCAGGGCTATCAGGATCTTGGCGCGGCTTCTTATTTCCCTGATTCTTTCCTCGTCTTCCTTCCTTGTTATTGAACCTTCAATTATGGCTATGTCATATTCCTGGCTCTGGTCGCTCATGGCTTCCCGCCATTCCACGGGCGACACCAGCGAAATCAGGGAAAGGATCTCTTCCTCAAGGTTGACAATCTGGAGCTGGCAGCCTTCGCAGCAGGCAAAATCAAAAATGGCAATTCTCGGTTTTGACATCAGATTGCCTCCCTGACATTTTCTATATCTGCATAAGAAAAAACTGGACCATCCTGGCACGCGTAGAGGCTGTTTATCTGGCAGTGTCCGCACTTGCCAACACCGCATTTCATATTCCGCTCCAGGGAGACATATATGTCCCTGTTCTGCATGGCAAATTTCCTTAGCTCAAGGATCACAAATTTGTATACTACTGGAGGGCCGCATACAACGGCAATTGTTTTTGTCGGATCAATCTTGATCTTTGGGAAAAGGGTTGTCACCACGCCAACATTCTGTTTCCATGAAGCGTCACCGACATCAACCGTTTCAAACAAATTGACATCCGTGCGTTTTGCCCACGCGGCCAGTTCATCAGTAAAAAGACGTTCTGCCACAGTTTTTGTACCTGAAAGAATGGTGACATTCTGGTACTGTGATCTTTTATCCAGAACATATTTGATCGCAGAGCGAAGAGGCACCAATCCCAGCCCCCCCGCGACAAAAATGATGTCTTTGCCCTTCATTGTTGTTTCTACCGGGAATACTGTACCAAATGGTCCGCGCACCCCCACCTTGTGTCCCTCTGAAATATTGTGGAGCGCTGTCGTGACATTTCCGACCTTGCGTATAACCATTTCAAAACTCCCCTTTCCCTCTGGCGGCGAGGAAATGGAGATGGGTGCCTCCCCGATTCCTGGAACAGAGATTTCCGCGAACTGTCCAGGCATGTGTCCGAGTTCTCTGCCAGAATCCAATGCAAACTCAAAGTATTTCTCAGTCTGCGTCATGGGCAGAACCCGTTTTACTGTGGCGTATTCTGGAAGATAAATATCAGCACGGGCTTCTTTAGCCATATCATCCCTCCATGATCGCGTTGAATACTTCTGCCGGATTGGCAATGCGCGCCACGCACGCTCCTATGCAGCGGCCGCAACCCACGCAGGCAAATGAGCCAATTTTTTCAGGCACATAACAGCCTTTTCTTAAATATCTGTGTCTGTATCGATCTTCCCTTTTTTTCCTGAAATTATGAGCCCCTGCCACTGTGGCAAAGCTTTCCAGCATGCATCCGTCCCAGGTTCTCTTCCGTTTTCCGCTCTTTAAATCCCAACCCAGGTCATCCTGGATGTCAAAGCAGTAACATGTAGGACATACAAGGTTGCAGGAACCGCACGAAAAACAGAGCTCAGCCTTCTGTTTCCATATTGGGTGATCAAGGGATGAAGGAAGTTTCTTTGTTATATCCGCTGTGGTGCCTTTGAGCTCATGCTTCCTTAAAGCTTTGCTGTTTGCCTCCCAGACCTTTCGTCTGGATTCAAAAGCCTTTTTGTCTGCTTCTTTTCCGCCTTTGCATTTGGAAAGAAGGTTTTCACCTTTCTTTGTTGCAGCATCAGCAAGAAAATCTTTTCCAATCTGGGTCAGAAGCACATCATACCCTCTTTCAATGTGAGAGTAACCCAGGCACCCGGCGAAAACATTTTCCGATGGAGTAATAACATCAAGTGCGACGATCGTTGCATTTTCTCTTCTGGAAATATAATGGATGTCCTGATTTTTCAATGCAAAAAGCTGATCCAGCTGTGCAATTGCCTCACAATCATATGGATGCACCCCAAACAGAATGAAAGGATCCGCCTGCAAATTGCTGGAAAATCCATTTTCCTGAAATGTGAACAGGGTT
>RPPD01000560.1 GCA_003818675.1 Spirochaetaceae bacterium | reverse complement strand
TTGACTACCACTTCGGAATAGAGGGTAAAAACGGCCTTATCTATAAAAAATTCATTGGCTTTAGCACAGTCAATCCCGTGGAGTTTCTCTCAACAGGACTCTACATACAGTTCACCGTTGAGATCCAGGAAAGTGAATTCCCGCTTTCAATAAACTCGGACATGTATGTGGAGTTCTCCACCACACCTGTTATCAAGCTTTTGTTTACGGACAAGAATGATAAACTGATAGAAAATGCGGCCGTGGTACTTTTGACCCCAAAGAATCCAAAATTCGCTTTTAATCCTTCAAGCCTTGATTTTTCATCATATCGCCTGCCGCCTGTTGATTCCGACCATGACGGCCTGCCAGACGCTTTTGAACTCCTGTATGATTTCAATCCCCTGAACCGTGACAGTGATGGGGATAATTTTTCTGATTTCGACGAACTCTTCATGGGCTGGAACCCGTTTTCCGCAGAGCTTGCGGAGAACCAGTCAACTGCGTCATTACAGGAAGCTCTTGATATGTTTGCCGCGGAATACCGCAGAAAACCCACATGGAAAAACGCCATACATGATTTCAGCGAACAGATCCAGTTCAAATACACAGATGAAGACTCACAGACAGTGCTGAAGACAATCGAGTTTCACAATCTTGATGAACAGTTGTCAAGCGAGCAGACGCTATTCAAGCAGTTTCTCGCAAGTTCGGAACACGACTTCTACAAGACATTTGACTTTGGCGCCTTTTTTAATCTTTTAGGTTTTATGCTTCTGTTGGGCTTTCTCCACACTGGCTCCTCGGGTCCCGGCAAGGGAATCCTTCTTGCATTTATGACCAAGGAGGACCGTGACTTCAAATCAGGATTGACATTCTGCATTGCCTTCGCGGTAACGCACCTTGTGGTTTCCATTGTAGTCTCGATACTCGTTCATCTGGTTATTCAACCAATGGGAATTGACAGCAAGCTCATACTCTATATGATCCAGCTTGTGGCAGGCGCTGCGCTCTTTAGTCTGGCTGCGATTTTTATTTTCCAGTCAATCAGAAAACTGAAGGAAAAGATCATTGTCAGCAAGAAGACATTCTTTGACCAGAAGGCAGGCACCATCATGATTAGCGCGGTTACCGCCCTGGGTACCAGTCCATATCTTCTGGCAATAATTGATTTTTTCCTGGACATCGAACAACCAGTCCTTATTCCGTTTTTCTATATTGCCTTTGGCATTGGGATAGGGACATGCCTGCTTTTGGTTGCGCTTGCGATAATGGGCGTACGCCATATACTTTTTGACATCTTCCCCAGGCTTATCCACTATGCGGAACTCGCCTCTTCAATCTTTTTCCTGATTTTTTCGCTGTTTTTCCTGTTCCCCGTAGTGCCGTTCTGAGGGTGTCCCCAAATTTGACCGGAAAGTGACTAACAGGTTTGGGGACACCCCGGAGTTTCGCAACATTTCATTTCCGCGCAAAAACTCAGCGAAACTTCATGACCTGCGGCATCAAACCAAGTGCGTAAAGTTGCACAATAATAGGGCAAATTTGTTTCTTTTTCTAAAAATCAGTGCATTTTTGACAATTTGAATTCTCAATCATTTTTTTCATTAATCCGCATAATTTCTTTCCTCGTATAAAAATATGAAACAGCTCCCGGTTGGCATGCCTTTTGCAATAATACGGTCAGGAATAGTCGGAACAATTTCCCCAAAGGAGGATGATATGAGAAGGATACTCGGTATCCTCGGTGCAACATTGTTTTTTCTTTTTTGTATTGTGGCGGTCTTGATGGCAAAAGATACAAACACCCTTTCCATTCAGTCCATCTCCTGGCTGCTGGTCGCGTCATCATGGAGAAAAACATTTTCGCCCGATTCTTCCAAACTATCAAACACCCCGATTCATGCGCGTTTAAGCCTGCGTTCAGCGCGTGATGAACAACCTGAAATCGGGGATCATATTGCATCGGCTTTTTTTGACCACCGCTGCGCAAGGTCGCGCTGGCAATAGCACAATTTTTTCCAAGGAGGATCTTAAATGAAACAAACTTCTTGCAAAATCGTGATGGCTGTGACGGCGACGGCGTATTCGCAATCAACCCGTTCGTATACTCTCCGACCCTTGATC
>RPPD01000559.1 GCA_003818675.1 Spirochaetaceae bacterium | reverse complement strand
TCATAATAATGTTTGGGTAAAATGAGCAACTGACCCAGGATATGCGGGAGCTCCGGATTTGAGCCGGGTTTCAGGAAAAAGGTCACCTTTCTATCCCCTGTTTTTTCAACGCGGAGCACATCCGCGTAGTACTGGGCTTCCCGTATTACATTTTTCCTGAATGTGTTGAACGAGTAAATGACATCGTCCGCGGATACGGATTTGCCGTCGTGCCATCTGGCCTCGGGCCGCAGGACAAAGGACACCCAGGTCTTGTCTTCCGGGTATTCTATGGATTCTGCAAGGAGACCATATTGTGAAGAGGGTTCGTCGAGAGACGAGATCATGAGGGTTTCAAAGGTGAAAGAGTAGTGGAGCGCACTCCCGTAGGTTGGTGTCCCCTTGATTGTCGCGGGATTGAAGTTGTCGAAATTCAGGCGCGAGGAGAGCGTGAGGGTTCCGCCAACCGGTGCATCAGGATTGACATAGTCAAAGTGCTTGAAATCAGGGCTGTATTTCAGGTTTCCTACAAGTGCGTCGCCGTGTTTGGGGCCTGGTGTCCAGGGTTTTTTCTCGTACATGGGGAGAATGAGTTTTTCATCAAATGGAAATGCCTGAGGCGTGAGATTGGTTAACCCGGAATCTGTGCAGGAAACCAGTAATGGAATAATAAAAGCAATAGATATTACAACAACTCGGAATCTCATGGCAGCCTCCATATGTATTGTCGATCCATAATAGTAGAAATATATGGGGTGTGCAACTGTAATTTCCCAGCACATTTCCACTGGATTTTCCCCAGGTTTTGAGGTATATTTTTCAGAATCCTGTCAGTCGCAGCCTGCTTTGACATGAAGACTCTTTTAAAACGGCTGATAAAGGGAAAGGAAAACATGAAAACCAGACTAATTTTTACTGTACTTATCCTGTTAACAGCAACAGCCGCGCTTTTTGCCCAGGATATTACCGCCACACCGCCAGCGCTTGCGGGAAGCTCCCGTGACAGCGTGCTTCTGCGATACCAGTTCACAAAAGGCCAGATTGTGACCACGAATGCCAACACTCTCATGAAAATGAACATGGAGATGAACGGACAGGCCATGCCCATGGATATGACCATGAACCTGGACATGAAGTACACCATAATTTCCGTAAACGCTGACAAATCCGCACAAATTGAATTTGTTATCACTCGCATGAGAGTAGACATGGCTGGTCCCATGACCATGGATTTTGACAGTGACCGCAAGGAAGATGCCGAGAACCCGCAGTTTAAGACCATGTTTTTGATAGTGAACAATCCGTTCAGCATGGTCATTGACAGCAGGGGCAAGCTTATTTCCTTTGACATGAAAGGCATGATGGAAAAGATGGCAGCTGCTGACGCTGATGCAACAAATGAGGAACTGGAAAGAATGCTTAATGAATTCACAAAGAACAGTTTCATCCAGCTTCCTGAAGCAGCTGTTAAAACCGGAGATACCTATGACGCTGGTACCATCGAACAGGATATTTCCGGAATGGGCAAGATGACAGTAAGCGTCACCTACAAGATCCACGCTGTTTCCGGTGACAAGCGTTTTGTGATTCTGATACCAACTGCAAAGATGGATATGCCTGGTCTTGAAAAGGACGGAAGCGGAATGACTGGCTGGCTTCTTTTTGATGCAACCAGGGGCAATATTACAAAATCTTATGGCAATCTTGCCATGAAACTTGCAGTAGGCGATGCGGAGCAGAAAATTAAGGTGGGTGCTGAGTACATTATAAAGTGCTCTTCGCAGTTTTAACCTTGATGCAATAAATACAGGCTGCCAGGTTTTACCTGGCAGCTATTTTTTTGATAACTTCAAATATAAATATGACGCGATCCTTCATTACTTTAAAGTCAAGCCTTTCTGCTTCGTCGTCTGGAGTATGATAGTCAGGATGCAGCCCGGAAAAAAAGAAGATGGTTTCAAGGTTCTTGCGATAAAATGTATGGTCATCGCTGTAGTAGTTGTTTTTTGCTTCTTTCTGCGTTATGGCAAATCCTGTCTGCTTTGATGTTTCATTTATGATTTCTGCGAGCTTCCCTGGTTTGCGGGTCACGATCCCAAGGGCATCGCCCTCGTTTCTGCCAATCATGTCCAGGT
>RPPD01000558.1 GCA_003818675.1 Spirochaetaceae bacterium | reverse complement strand
GTTCTCCCGATGGCCCATGGTTTTTTATCATTGCCAGAAATCCTGTTGTTGGCGACCGGTTGCAATTAATGGGTATTACTGACACCGCAATGCTCCGGCCACAGGTTTTTGCATTTGTCGAAGGAGAAGTACAGATAGCTCTCATCGGCTCAGAAAAACAGGCGATTGATGCCACGCTCCTGAGCCTTTCGAAAGACAATCCGGGGATTTGTCCAGTTGCAGATAAATACTGGAATGCCCGCGGCGGTAGTCATTCCGATGGAGGGGCTTTTGTTTTTGAACTGATACCTGCGGGAAAGGGAAAATTCAGACTTGAATGCAGAGATAAATTCGGAAGCCTGGTTAAAATCACTGAAAAAACTGAAAGCTGCGATTTCTCCACCGAAACAGGGTCTTCGAAAATCATGGACCAGATCCTCATTGCAGTCCGGAACCATGTTAATGCTGAAAAAGACCTGTACCAGTTTTTCCGGTCGAACATTCCGGGCTGGTCTTTCGGCGATATTTGGGCAACATGCCGGACCATCAGAGAACTGGCCCGAAATCCGGAACATACCAGCTATGCTATCGAAACACTGACTTTATTGAATGATCTCAATTATCCAACCGGCAACAAGCGTTGGAGTCACATCCTGCATATCATCCGTACCGAACTGAACAGTCTTTTCAGGGAGTTGCCTCCGGTTAAAGACCAGACCGACAGCCGACAATACCGGCTCATCGATTTCAAAACAAGGAAGGATCTGAGAGGTCCTGCTTTCGGAGAGAAAACTCTTGCTATTGACGCCGGACTTTTCCCACCGGAAGGAGATGAATGCGACGCTAGATACCTTGTAAGAGCTTACATGGCCGGATGGAGAAATTTTATTGTATTCAACTGTGCCGGGCAAAGATATATCGGATGCGGGTTAGGACCGCAGACGCATGATGTTACCATAAATGTTTATGGAAGCTGCGGCGACTACCTGGCATCTGGTATCGACGGAGCAACCATTATTGTTCATGGCAATGCTCAGGACCAGTTGGGCCAGATTATTAAAGAAGGAAAACTGGTCATCTATGGTGATGTCGGTCAGACATTCCTTTATGGTGCCAAGGGTGGGGCTATTTACGTTAAGGGAAATGCTGCCGGCCGGCCGATGATCAATTCTGTGGGCAGGCCCAGGGTGCTTATCAACGGTACCAGCCTTGATTTTCTGGGGGAATCTTTCATGGCGGGCGATCCGCATAATAAGGGAGGTTTTGTGATTGTGAATGGAATCAGGTTCAATGAAGAAGGTGAAATTGTTCCTCTGCCTGAGCCTTATCCGGGAAGTAAACTCTTCTCACTGGCATCAGGAGGTGCTGCTTTTATCAGGGATCCGCATCGTAAACTGGTCTCCCAACAGCTCAATGGTTGCCTTTTCACTCCTTTTACGGAAAAAGACTGGGAGCTTATACTTCCCAATCTGAAAGAGAATGAAAAGCTCTTTAATATTAAAGTCGATGACCTTCTGACAGTTGATGGCAAGAAAATGAAGCCTCTCAGGGTTTATCGCAAAGTGGTGCCAAGCATCGAAGGTGTTCCCTCAACTCCCGAAAAGGATGTGTATAGCGAAGGAGAAGATATCGAAGATATGAGCGAGGAAAAAATTGAAATAAAGCATTGATAGAATGACTCTTGTAGTTAGTAAAGAAGTAAAAACGGGGCTGATCGACCTTGTCGAGAAAACTTCCGGTGTGAGCATCAGAGAATGTCTGCAGTGTAAAAAATGCAGCAGCGGATGTCCGGTACACACCATTTCCGATATCGGGCCGGCCGAGATCATCAGACGACTCCAGCTTGGCGCAGGAGATGAGCTGCTGGAAAATGACCTGGTATGGAAATGTGTTTCATGTGAAACCTGTTACTCACGTTGTCCGATGCAGATCGACATGGCAGCCATTATGGACTCCATTAGGGTTATTGCAGTTCAAAAGAAAACATCAGGAGCTAAAGACAGGGTACACCTGTTCGATAAATTTTTCCTGGGTACAGTCAGGCTATTTGGAAGGACTTATGACATTGGTATGCTGGCTGCCTATAAAACAGGAACGTCTACTTACCTGCAGGACACCGGTAAATTCCCGATGATGCTCTGGAAAAG
>RPPD01000557.1 GCA_003818675.1 Spirochaetaceae bacterium | reverse complement strand
GCGCAAGAAAAGCGGGAAGGGGATTGAAGGCCATGGCTGAATCGCTTCTTTCCTCGGGCCACGGCGCATCCGATGGCGTGCCCGGAATAGACCAGCTTCTCGGGAAAAAGGGCGTGGTAATAGACGCCGTGCTCAGGCGCGAGAAAAAAGAAGGGGAGCAGCCCCTGTTTACCATGTACCCCCGTAAAATACCAATTAATGACTCTGGCCTGGACCTGGACCGCTACATGCGCGCATTCGGGAAATCTTTGTCAGACAAGATCAAAATAAACGGATTTGGGGAGGTCCTGAAGCGCTCAAAGGCCATAAGCGCGGTTCTCTTCTCTGACGATGATGGTTATTGTGTATCAATTTCCATCGGACTTACCAACAAAACAGCCGCTCTTCTGCAGTTTGACCGCGAAGACCCCTTTTACACTGAATATCTTCAGAAGAAAAAGATCGTTTTTGTAAGGCATTCTTTCGGTAATTTCTCGTTTTTCAGGAACAGGTTTTCCTCCGAGGACTTGCGTTTTATCCAGGCCTGTATTTTCTTTCCCGGGCTGATGGACCGCAAACCTGCCTATATTTTCCTGGGTTTCCCGGGCATCGACACCTTCGAGCTTAGGGAAATATTTGACAGATTGGAAGTTTTTCCCGCCTGATGACCCCAAAACCCCAAGTTTTCTCTTGACTAAATTGTATAAAAAACTATACTTAATATTGAGAAAGATTTAGGGGAGGAAGATATGGAATTTTTATATATCATTCTTCCTCTCACAGGTATAATTCTAGGTTGGTTAATAAGATGGCTCTACGCCAGAGTACAACTGTCTTCGACAGAACAGAAAGCAAAACGCATAATTCAGGACGCTTTAAAGGAATCAGAGGCAAAAAAGCGGGAACTTTTACTAGAGGCAAAGGATCAGACAATAAAGGAAAGGAGTCAACTGGAACGTGAAACACGTGAAACCAGGGGCGAACTACAGAAGTTTGAACGAAGACTCCTTCAAAAAGAAGAAAACCTAGAAAAGAGACTGGATTCTCTCGAAAAAACAGAGAGAACCCTTCAAAACCGTGAGAGGTTGTGTGTAGAACGGGAAGAGAAGAATCTGGCCGAGCAGGAGAGATGCAAGAAGGAACTTGAGCGTCTTTCAGGCCTTTCAGCTGCGGATGCCAAAAAACTTCTCATCCAGAGTCTGGAAAATGAAGCAAAGCATGACGCCCAGGTCTCTATCAACAGGATAGAGCAGGAAGCGCAGCTTACAGCGGACAAAAAAGCACGGGACATAATCATCACCACCATACAGCGGCTTGCAACAGACGTGTCCGGTGAAGTAACAGTCGCCACAGTAAGTCTGCCCTCAGATGAAATGAAGGGCAGAATCATTGGAAGAGAAGGCCGCAATATCAGGACCTTGGAGACGCTTATTGGTGTTGATATAATTATTGATGACACGCCTGAGGCTGTGGTCATCAGCTGTTTTGACCCGATCAGGAAGGAGATCGCCAAGATTTCACTTGAGCGGCTCATCCAGGACGGCCGGATTCACCCCGCGCGTATTGAAGAGATAGTCCAGAAGGTAACAAAGGAAATCAACCAGACCATTTATGAGCAGGGTGAGCGTGTTGTATTTGAGATGGGTATCCACAACATGACTCCGGATGCCATCAGGTCTTTGGGCAGGCTTCACTATCGTACGAGCTATGGCCAGAATGTCCTCAACCACGCCAAGGAAGTGGCGCTTATTGCAGGCATGATCGCGGCAGAATTGGGTGCCAACGCGGAACTCGCAAGACGTGCCGCACTTTTGCATGACATAGGCAAGGGTGTGGAATCCAATGGCGATGGCAATCACGCTGAAATAGGCATGGAAATAGCGCGCAAGCTGGGCGAAGATCCGCTTATTGTAAACGCAATTGGCTCGCATCATAATGACGTGGAACCAGAGAGCGTTGAGGCAATTATAGTGCAGATTGCCGACGCAATTTCCGCATCGCGTCCAGGCGCCCGCAAGGAAACGCTTGAGAACTACATCAAGCGACTCGAGTCCCTGGAGAAAATCGCGGAATCGTTCGAGGGAGTGGACAAGGCATTTGCCATCCAGGCCGGACGCGAACTGCGCATCATCGTCAACAATGAAAAG
>RPPD01000556.1 GCA_003818675.1 Spirochaetaceae bacterium | reverse complement strand
AGGATGTCGGGCTGGATACCGAGTTCCAGGAGCTCCTTGACTGAATGCTGTGTCGGTTTTGTCTTATGCTCGCCCATGGATACTGTCGGAACAAGCGTCAGGTGGATGTAAAGTACATGCGGCTTCCCAAAATCATGGATAAACTGCCTGGCCGCTTCAAGAAAGGGAACCGATTCAATATCGCCGACTGTCCCGCCAATTTCTACTATGGTTATGTCCGATCCGGGCTGTTCGCCGACTTTCTGGATCCTCTGCTTGATCTCGTCAGTGATGTGCGGAATGACCTGCACGCACCTGCCCAGGAAACGGCCCTCTCGCTCCTTGCGGATCACCTCCTGGTACACCTGTCCGGTGGTTATTGAATTGTCCTGTGAAAGGACCGCATTGGTAAACCGTGAATAATTCCCAAGATCCAGATCTGTTTCCGCCCCGTCATCAGTGACAAAGACCTCTCCATGCTGGATGGGATTCATGGTACCCGCATCAACATTTATATAGGGATCTATCTTGACGAGGTTGATTGTAAGTCCGTATCCCTCAAGGAGATTGGCAATAGACGATGCCGCCACCCCCTTCCCAAGGCTGGAGCACACTCCACCGGAGACAAAAATGTACTTGCTCATGGGAGTTCATTATTTCCGTAAAGCACACCGCATGTCAACGGTCAGGTGTTTTCCGAATCATCAAACATGTGCAGATTGAAATGCATCTTGTCCTGCTTGAAAAAGCGGTCACCCTCATACATTTCCATGAGCGCTCCGGCTTTCTTGACAAGATCTTCCTTTATGAACACTGGAGTACCCAGACGCACTGCCATGGCCAGGCCATCGCTTGGCCGTAACTCGAGCTTGAAACGCCTCCACCCTTTTTTATAAATCAGCTTGGCAAAAAATTTCCTGCCTACAAGATCATATATCTCTATTTTTTCAGCGAAAAAGCCATGTGTAGTGAAAAAATGCACAAGCAAGTCATGCGTCATTGGACGGGATGCCTTGATGCCCTCAAGCGCCATAATAATTGATGTGGCCTCAGCGGGCCCAACGCTTATTGGGATTGTATCCTTCTTGTCACTGGTCTGTAGTAGAATATAGGGCATGTCGGAGACCTGATCCAACACAGCGCCCTTAACATATACCTGTATCATCATCTTATACCCGTTTGTATTATATATCCTCTTTTGCCAAAAAACACTATACCTTTCTTCATAATGAGAACAAAAACAAACTCGCTATTGACTCCTCATATGTGACACACTACAGTTAGTTGTATACTACTAGCCATGAATATTTCATTGAGTGATAAGGATTTCGAGCTTTTCAGAAAACTCATCTACGAACAAAGCGGTATTCATTTTTCAGAAATGAACCGTTCTATCCTGGAAACCCGTTTGCGTGAACGCCTCAAGGTTTCCGGCCAGCCTGAAATTCAGGGCTATTATCATCTCATACAGACAAACCAGTATGAGATGAAAGTCCTCCTGGATTCCGTGACAACAAACCTGACCAAATTTTTCCGTAATACAGGACAATTCCAGGCATTTGAATCTCATGTCATCCCGGATCTGGTGATATGGAAGAGAGCTGCCAGGTCTGATATTGTCCGTATCTGGAGTGCGGGTTGTTCAACAGGCGAGGAACCATATTCAATCGCCATGCTTATAAAGGACAAGCTCCCCCCGGACCTGCACAGCGAAATTATCGCCTCTGACTTAAGCCTGAAATCCCTTATGATCGCGCAGGAAGGATTTTATCCGGAAAACAAAATAGAAGGCGTGCCAGAACAATATCTCTCGCGTTTTTTCGATAAAAAAATGGAAGGATACCAGATCAAGGATGAAATAAAGAAAATGGTGCGTTTTGATTACCATAACCTCAAATATGACTCAGGCCTTCGGAGCGTAGACATTCTTTTCTGCAGAAACGTAATCATCTATTTTGACGATACTGCGCAGCGTGCGGTTATCGGAAAATTCTGGGACATCATGAGTAACCATTCATACCTGTTCCTTGGGCACTCGGAATCTTTGTTCGGAATGGATACACATTTTGAATTTGTAAAAACCGAGTGGGCCGTACTCTACCGTAAATTCCTGCCAAAGGAGGGGCCTTCAAGATGAGCGAACGGTTT
>RPPD01000555.1 GCA_003818675.1 Spirochaetaceae bacterium | reverse complement strand
GCCGGTATATCACGGGATTTCAGTTTTTCGCGCGCGTCCCACAATCTCACGCATACCCCGGGTTCAAGCCGGCCTGCCCGGCCGGTTCTCTGGAGCGCGGACGCGTCGCTGATCCTCTCTGTCTTCATGCTCGAGGCAGCCTCGCCGGGATATTCGTACACACATCGTTCAAGTCCCGAGTCCACCACGCACGTGATCCCTTCAATGGTCAAAGATGTCTGGGCAATATTCGTGGCCAGGATGATTTTTCGCGCGTCTGCGGTTTTTTGCAGAACTTTTTTTTGATCCTCCGGATTCATCCGGCCAAAGAGTTCCAGGATCAAAAAACCCTTGCGCTCAAGGGGCGCAAGCAGTTCATGGACCTTTCGTATCTCCCTTTCACCCGGAAGAAAAACCAAAAGATCACCGTCTGTCCGTTCACAAGCCTGTGTGATTGCGGTTGCGCAGAACCCTGTTTCATCCGCGAAATCCCGGGCAGGCATATATTCTGTTTCCACGGGAAAAAGACGACCTGAAACCGTGATCCAGCCATACTCCCTGATTCCTGCCTGCTCAAGCAATTCCTCCCCGACACTCGCTGACATCACGATCAGTTTCAGGTCTGCCCTGTGGAGTTCCTGCGCGTTTTTGGCCAGAACCCAGCAGAGGTCTGATTCAAGGCTCCGCTCATGGATTTCATCCAGGATCACCGCCCCTGTTCCAGGAAGCTGAGGGTTTTCAGCGATCATGCGCAGAAACACTCCGGTTGTCACGCAGAGAACCTGGTCTGTCTTGTGTACATCCTGCTCATGGCGGACCACGTACCCGCTGACCCTGCCTGCTGCTTGCGCCGTGCCGCTGCTTGCAGCGGCCGCGTTGTACTCAATGTGAGTGTTGTACCCAACACAAAGTTCATTCAGCCGCCTGCACACAGCAATGGCGGCAAGACGCCTGGGTTGTATGACGATGACCCGTCCTTTCACTACCGATGACGCGATAAACGGGACAACGGTGGATTTGCCGCTCCCGGCCTCACCGCCAATCCCGCACACGAAATGTTCATTGATGAGTGCGGCAATTTCATCCGCCTTGCGCGCGACAGGATACGGAAGATTTTTCAGGATGTCATTTACGGCCGCATGGTCCATGCGCTACAATACAGCCGCACAGGGAGAGAAATCAAGGGATATTGCCATCCCCCCCCTGCCACGGGTCGCTTCAAGCTGCAGAAGCTTATCCCGGGTAGAAGCTGATATCACCCAGCGATACAATGCAGATCTTGTTTGCCAGGATATCTTTGATTTCTTAATGACGGGGAACCGCCGGTCTCATGTTTTTTGACGGATTATGCCACCACGAATGCCGACTGCCTTCACGCAGTAAGACACATTTGTTCCGCACCAGGTACTTGATTTATTCGGACTTTTTCATACTGCGATTATTTCTTCCTTGAACCCCTTCCCTGCAGAGGTAATCGCATCTTCCTTGCTGAACTCGATAGCTTCTTTCGATGCAATACACAAAGAATCTACAAGTTCATCATCATGCTTGATAATAGCAGAATATTCCATAAACTCTCCTGTAATATTTTGCCAGGCTTTCACTCTTTTGACTGATTAGCAAATTAAAAAATGATCCATTCCCTGGAACCTTCAGTGAGACATTTGGCCCCGTCATCTGTCACAAGAAATGTATCCTCTATTCCGACAACCCCGATTCCAGGCAGGCTCGTCTTGGGTTCCACGGCTATTGTCATGCCGGCCCCGATTATTTGTTCGCATTTCGGCGCCAGGTACGGAGGCTCGTCAAGCTGAAGCCCCACCCCGTGTCCCACGAACCTTACCTTTTCCCGGTCATTTCCCATGAATACGTCCGAGTAGCCGAGTTTGCCTGCGAGATTCTCTGACAGTTCATAGATATCCTTCCAGGCAATTCCTGGCAGAAGGTTTTTGATTACAGTCTCCTGAACCTTAAGCATGGCGTTATAGGCTCTCAAAACACTTTCCGTTGGTTTGCCCCGGCTTGCCATGCGCGTCATGTCCATGTGATAACCGTTTAATATAAACGCGTAATCCATGATCACCGGGATGCCTTCCGGAATCACATCCCTGCATGCGCCAAAGGGCATGGAGCGCGATACTCCCATTCCGGAGCAGAT
>RPPD01000554.1 GCA_003818675.1 Spirochaetaceae bacterium | reverse complement strand
CTCCCGCTCACATGAACCGGCATCATTAAGATGTTTTCCGCAATACATACAGTCCCATAATATGATTGGTATATTTTTATCCAACGTTTCCATTTCATCCCTTTAAACTCCTGCGGGTTGCTCACGAAAATTAAAATCTATTGCATTCATAATAGCTTGCAACGCTGAGAGCCTCATCTGGTTCCGTCTGCCCCTCTTCGATATAATCAGAAAACACTTCCTCTTTTAATGCCTGGCGGATCGCCGCACGCAGTTCTGTTACCCCAGAAGGCTTCTCCAGGAAGACCTGAGGCATTTCAGCATGGTCTCCAGTCATAACCTGTTTCAGGTCGTAACCGCTGGACAGGATCACCGGGATTCCCGGGGCAAGCTGGCGTAAGGCGGCGAGCGTTTCCCAGCCATCCATATGCGGCATGACAACGTCGCAAAGAACGAATCGGATAGCGTTTTGGTGTTGTCGAAACAAGGCGACGGCCTCAAGACCGTCCATTGCTTCAAGTACGGTAAAACCCATGGACATGAGGGCGGTTCGCACCAGGCAGCGAAGCATGGGGTCGTCATCGACTACAAGCATTGTGCCCCCCTCTCTGATCTCTGGTGCTTCGGTCACAACTGATGCAGGCTGGGTGACCTCTTCACCCGACACTGGTAGAAAGATCCGAAATGTGTAGCCACAACCCGCCTTGGTCTCAACAGTGAGAGCCCCTCGATGTGCCTGCACAACCTCCAGCACCGAGAGCAGACAAAGGTCAACGCCATTTAAATTACAGGTGTAAAATTGATCAAAAAGTTTATGGATATTCTTAGCCTCAATTCCAATGCTTTCAACTGCAATTTCAAGGCAGGCGTAGAGTTTACTTTTAGGTTGCCAGTCCAAGGGTAAACGATGCGTTGATGGAATATCCGCTCGGAGCACTGTATTTACAGACAGGCGTATAGTGCCATGGTCTGCGTCCTCACGTGTATTGGTTGCCAGTTTGATAAGGATTTGCTGAATGTGGTATGCATCTGCCTTGACGACCGGCCCAGGAGCAGAAAAATTGACTTCCAAATTCATTTTCGGTAGGACGGCATCCCGGAGCCTCTCTAAGCCTCGGCGGCAGACCTCGGAAAGATCTTGTGGTTCCTGATAGCCTGATGCCAATTTTTTAAGATCTTCCCGGCTTAAACGGTGGATCTTTCCAGCAGAGATATATTTATCGGGCACCGCTCCAAAGAGCGAACTTTTAGCATGTTTTTTCATCATTTTGATTTTCATGATATAATGTCTTTTTTCGGTTGTTGAATTCCATTTTTGTCTTTGCCGCCTTCCCAGGATAAATGCTCCATCTGTTCGGCATAACATTCGGGGCAGCAACCGTGGGAAACACGCACCCCTTTCGTTTTGCTGAAATAATCCTCCAGACTGTACCAGCTGCCTTTGCCATGCTCCCCCTGCTGATCATCCCGAATTTTCTTACAGTAGCTGCAAACCGGTAGAAAATTTTCATACATGGTTATTTTTTTCTGCAGTTCTTGCTTCCTGAGACAGTTAGACATCCGGAGTATCAGTTCCTCTGTATCACATGGTTTCTCTAGAAAATCATCGGCACCCAGCCGCAACGCATCGATAGCGGATTCCTTATTTCCGTAACCGGTCAAAATAATGACCATAGTCTGGAGATCTTTCTGTTTGGCTGCCTTCAATACCTGAAAGCCATCGAGCCCAGGCATTAACAGATCAGTCATCACGAGGTCGAAGCAACCGGTATTGATTCTGGCAATAGCTTCCTCTCCACTCGCCGCCAGCGTTACTTCAAGACCGGCATCGACCAGTTCTCTGGAGAGGCTGTTACGAATGGTCGGCTCATCATCGACAAGCAGCAATGATTTTCCTTTCATGGATACCCTTCCAGAGACCTGTAATTACTATGATGACTTTCAGGCTTTTTCTTTAGTTGATTCGTGTTCACAGATCAATCTTTTGCATCCATTGATAAGCCGCCTCAGCGAATCCACCTTGGGCAGTAGCGGAGCCGACCCTGTACAACTTCTCATAATAAACGTTCTGATCTTCCGGTCCGTTGATTTTCAGTATTATAATGACCTGATGATCAAAAAAGGACAATGGAGTAATATGAGATATGGTATGGATATTTTG
>RPPD01000553.1 GCA_003818675.1 Spirochaetaceae bacterium | reverse complement strand
TGGTTCGCAGGGCTTAAGCGCAGGCGATAAGTATGCTGTTACATACTTATATCCAGCCACAGGCAAATTTGTTATTGTTTATGAAAATCCAAATTATACAGGCACACGCTGGATTCTGCAGGAGGGCGTGGGAAATTCCGTAGAGAATCTGGAATATTATCGCTTGGATATGCAAATTTCATCCATTCAATGTTTTAATGGTGCCAAAGTCATTTGTTATCCGTTACCATATTTTGGAGGCAGGGGTAAAATAGAATTCATTGCTGAAAATGTGCCGGATTTAAGCGTTCATAATTATGATAACGCTATTTCATCAATTGAAATCTTTCAAGAACCTTCCGGTCCATACATTGTATTATACAGTGAAAAAGGTTATAGCGGTAATTTCCATTGGGGTAGAATAATAACAACAAAAGGTATGACATATTTAAGCGACGACCTGTACAAGACAACTTCTTCTATCCATTTATTTAATGGGGCTAGGGCTTTAATTTATGATGGTACAGGAAGATACAGGTATCTTTCGCAGAGTTGCTCTGATCTTTCAAGATTAAACTTTGATAATCAAATATCTAGTATTCGGCTCTCAAATTGATTGCGTAAGTATGGCCTTGAAGAAAGACAGCCCTTGTACGAAAGCACTGAGCATCGGTGAAGGAGATACGGTATGAAAGGCTCTATACTGGCGGCTATCTTGTTCCTCGCCGCGCACATTCCCATATTCGCGGATGAGACGCATGATCAATCCGCTTTCAGGCTGGCGGCGGACGCGTTCGCGATTCCATATTTAATCGAGACGGAGGAGAATATGGCAGGCGTTTCCCTCAACGGATCGGTTTTTTTCGGCTGGGGCAGCAAGGCCTTTGTGATCGGCGGCGAAGTCTGGGAGCACTACCTCTCCCTCAACGCGGGAAGTGATCCGCTTCATTACAATGGCGCCTGGAACATCCTGCGCGCCACGGCGACGCTCCGCCTGGCGCCGCTGGACTGGCTGTCCTTCAAATTGGGCCTGGGAGGCGCCTGGTTTCGTTCCGCGTTTTCGTCCGACGAAGTGGGCACGATAAGTCGGGAAGGCGCCGGGATTTCAGCGATCGCGGAAGTCTCCTGCACGCTCATCCCCTCACTCCTCACCCTGTCACTCCGGAACAGGTTCGATCTGGTTTTCCTCGCAGACGGCGCCGCGCCGTTCTATTATGGCGGGCTCAATGCTTCCTTTTACCCTGGCGCGGATTGGATAGCCTTATACGTGGAGGCGGGATTGCAAACGTTCATCCAGCAGGGATCGCCCAGGGAGCATGACGAAGTGATGTTCGTCTTGAGCGCGGGCGTTAAAATCGATATCGCGTTCTCGGCGGCCCCGGTGAACGCGGTTGAAAAACAGCTTCAGGAGCTGAAAACCGGCGGCACGGGAAAAACGGTGTCGTTTGAAACTATCATTTTCTACCCCGATTCGCCGGTCCTCAAACCGGAATCATTTCCGGTCATGGACCAGATCGCCCTCATTCTCAAGGAAAGAAAAACAATCACCGTGGAGATCCGCGGGCACACGAACGACCTGGGGGACGCCAAAGACGAGTTCGACCTGTCGCTCAAGCGGGCGGAGACGGTGCGGGAGTACCTCATCCGCAAGGGGATCGCCCTGGCCCGGATGAAGTGCGCCGGCCTGGGAAGCGAGTTCAGCAAGAACCTGGCGATCACCGAGGCCAACCGCAAGGTAGAGTTCAGGATAATGTCCGAGTGAGGAAATAAATAATGGAGGAAGCAGGCATGAAATCAAGGAATTCAACACAACTGAAAACAAGAAATACCATCGCAAAAAGCTTTTGTATCGCAGCTGTTTTCCTGATTATGGCCGGTTGTGATCTGTTCCATGATCCGTTTCTGGAGACAAATAATTCTGGTCCTATAAATTTACTACTAATAAATGGTAATTTTGAATTAGGGAATTATGGTTTTGTTAGCAATTATACATATGGATCTTGCGGTAACGGAGAACATTACTATGATATTATAAATAATCCAATATATAGCAATGGTCAGTTTGTATCATTTTCAGATCATACAAGTGGTTATGGTAATATGATGGTTATAAATGGAAGTCTTAATATAAATACCTGTGTTTGGCAGGAAATCATTTCGGT
>RPPD01000552.1 GCA_003818675.1 Spirochaetaceae bacterium | reverse complement strand
GTGTATATCAATTATTTTTTTCGCAAGAGACAAGCCTATGCCGTGACCTTTGATACTTCCCGCCACCGTGCCGCGGTAAAAAGGTTCAAAGATGCGCTCGATGTCGGTTTCAGCAATACCCGGCCCTCTGTCTTTGAATTTGATTGACAGCCTGTTGCCAGAGAAACTAAGATCTACGTCCACTGACTTGTCAGGGGAATATTTGCACCCGTTTTCCATTATGTTAGTTACCGCTGACCTCAACAGCTGGTCATCACCCAGAACGATCATGTTCTCCATATCTGAGATGGTCTCATCAAGGGATATATTTACAGTATATCCGTTTTGGTGCTTAAGCAGTTCATCGCGTGACTGCCAGAGAATTTCATCAATCCTGACCTGGCGGAAACCGGTCTTCGCGCTTTCTGAACTTGCATGGGCCATAAGCAATAGCCTGTCTATTAGCCTGTTGAGGTTTTTAATATCTTCAAGTACGGCAACGGTTGCATGCCGGTATTCTACTATTGAGCGTTTTTTCATCAGCAGAACATCAAGCTGGCCTGTAATGGCTGTCAGCGGGGTGCGGAGCTCATGCGATGAGTTTGAGATAAAATCCTTCTGCACTGCAAAGGCAGTCTCAAGTCTGTCAAGCATCAGATTGAAGGTGTGGGCCAGGTGAGCAAGTTCATCCTTCCCGTTACCCTCTTCGAGCCGCAGATTAAGACTTGTAATTGAAATCTCCTCAACCCTCCCCACAACCCTGGAGATGGGAGAGAAGGCCCTGGCTGCCAGGAGCCATCCTGCAGGGTAATAAAGAAGGAGGAAGAGGCCGTTCAGAAGCAGGAGTACCATCCTGAGATTCTTCTGTTTATCGAATCCAAAGATATCTCTTGCGGCAGAGAGGACCACAAACCTGTCTTCTTCTTCTGCAAAGAGCACTCCCATCAGCTCATACCTGCCGCTGCGTGACCTGACTTTACCATACAGTCTTATCCTGTCAAGGAGAGCCTCATCATACAGTATAACATTACGGACATCAGTCGTATAGACGACATTATTATTATTATCGAGGATTATTATTTTTTCATCGGGCAGGCTGACCGGATTGTCCTCTTCGATCTTTCTGAGCAGCTCCGCGTCAATCTCCTCAACCTCAATCAGCAACCTGGCGGTGCTGTTCGCCCTGCTCTCCAGTCTCTGGAAGAAATCGTCACGCCTGTACCTGGCTGATGAAACATAAACGGTCACAGAAAAAAGCACCATAATGATGCCTGCCATCAGGAAGAACTGCAGCGTCAGTTTCTGGCGTATTTTCATTACTGGTCAGTGAATATATAACCCAGGCCAATCCTGGTATGTATCAGTTTTGGTTCAAAATCCCTGTCGATCTTTTTCCGGAGGATATTGACATAGACCTCAACAACGTTGGTGCCTGTATCATAGGTTATCTCCCAGACCTTCTCTGATATATCGACACGTGACAGGACCCTGCCCTTATTACGCATAAAGTACTCCAGAAGTGAGAATTCTTTCGCCGTCAGCTCAATAACCCTGCCACCTCTTATGGCAACTTTTCTCAGGAGATCGAGCTCAAGATCCGCCACCTTGATTGATTCAGGCTGAAGTGACGCAGGTGTTTTCCTTTTAAGCAACGATTTGATCCTTGCCAGCAATTCAGGGAAATCGAAAGGCTTGACAAGATAGTCGTCGGCTCCGGCATCAAACCCGGTAACCTTGTCGGCTGTGGTGCCAAGAGCGGTAAGCATCAGGACAGGAAGATCCGGATTCACTGATTTGATGCTTTTACACACCTCAATTCCACTTTTCCCGGGTATGATCAGGTCAAGGATCACCAGGTCAATGCCAGACATCAACGCCCTTTTTTCACCTGACAGCCCGTCATATTCCACCTCAGTCTGATAGCCTTTCTCCTCAAGCCCCTCGTTGATGAAGGAGGCCACCCTGGGTTCATCCTCTATTATCAGGATTTTCATTGTTTAAAATGATTGCGGCTCAGCCGGCGGAAGGAAAAGAGCGTTGAAGAGCAGCTTGTACGCTCCCTGTGTTGAAGCCCTGAACTGCGGGTTGAAACTGTAGAGAACAAGCTGTCCCTTGCCTTTCCTGAGCCATATCATTGCCGGCCGGTTCGACAAGAGCTCCTCCTTC
>RPPD01000551.1 GCA_003818675.1 Spirochaetaceae bacterium | reverse complement strand
TTGGCAAATGGTTCTGTGCCTGCCGGTTCCCAGGCCCGCGGTGAATCAAGCTTGCCTGTAAAAACCGTTTTGCCTGATGCAACATCCACAACCTCAAACACATCCCAGGCCGGATTTTCCACGACAATTTCTTTTGCCGAACCAGGATAGTATCCAATCTGGTTAATATGAATTTTGGCTTCCCCCAAAGGCATGGTCTGTGTACAAGCGCAAGCAGTGAGCATGGTGAGAGCGACGGCAAGAGAGTTTTTCATGTTTTATCCTCCAATTTGGTTTATCATTTCAACCAACCGCATTCACAAACACTTTTATCAGTGTCAGTTCCTTCATTGTTATTATGCCGGTTTCTTGTTGCTGCGGACCGCCAGCAACAGAATTGCCCCGGCAAGTGAAACCGCTCCAGCCATGATGATGGCAGGCCCGTAAGCTGAAAAAACCTTTGCCACTGCTCCCGCTGCAAGAGGACCCAGAGCCTGGCCGCAGCCAAAGAAAAAAGTCATTATGCCAAAACCCATCTGCGTGCGCCGGCCAAACACATCCCCTGCAATCGCCGCCATAACAGCCGGAACCGACCAGGCACAAACCGAAAAAAGCATTGATGCGGCAACAAGGGCCACGGGATCCTTCAAAAAACCAAAGAGGCAGAATGCGATTCCGTTGAGTGTATAAATGATCACAAGTACGGGCCGTCTTCCAATTTTGTCCGAAAGCACACCCCAGACAAGACCGCTTGAAAGGCTGACAATCCCGATTACAAACAAGAGAAGTCCGGATTGGTCCTTGGGAAATCCAGCCTCCTTCTGCAAATAGACGCCAAAAAAGTTCATAAAGATTATATAGGCAAAACCGAACAGGAAATAAATGGTTGAAAAAAACCAGAGTTCCTTTGTTTTCAACAAGGCGCCAAATCCCCGCATTATCCCAGTGGCCGGATCTGCCGCTATATGCACAGCTTTCACAATCTGTGCATCCTGCTTTGGCCTGTTTTTTAAAAATATAAACGCCACGATCAGCACGCCCGTGACCACTGCCGCGAATATTATCCATGCGGTCCTGAAGCCTGACGGGCCCTCGGCCCTGATAATCACTGGCACAATGATTCCCGCAATAATAAGACCGATGCTTGATCCAGAGGAGGCTATACCTGTAGCAAAGCCCCTTGATTTTTTGGAAAACCATACGGCCAGAAGCGCCATGGCAGGAACATTTGCCCCGCCTGAGCCAAGCCCTGTAAGAAATCTTCCCCCGGCTACTGTTAAAAATCCAGGGGCAATTCCCGTGAGAAAAAGCGAGGCAGCCACAAATGCCAGAGAAATACAGACCACAGCCTTGCTTCCAAATTTCGCGGCAAGTATTCCTCCGGCAAGCGAGAGCAACAGATAACCGGCGAGATTCACGCTTCCCAGCATGCCCTCGGCAAACTTGTCCAGCTCGAACACAAACGACATCTCCGGCAGGAGCAATGTGAAACCGAACCTGGCGAGCCCGAGCGCCGCAGACACAATGAGCAGCACCACTGCCAGTATTACAAACCGGTAGGGAGATTCCCTGTCTTTTTGCGTTTCCATGGATTCATGTTTCTCCGGATTCAATATTGTCTTCCCTTCAATTCGGCTGCAGCATTGGACTGGTCAAAAACGCTTTCGTTCGTGGCGATCCTTTTTGGAACAGCCTGTCCAGCCACAAGAGACTTCACCACGTCCATGATCTGGTTTTCCTGCCTATACTGTGCATCTGCAAATATCAGCTCTATTCCCGCTTCGCAGGCCGTCTTCTGGATTGACCGCGTGTTTGCAATGCGCCACTCGCTCTCCGCGCCGATCTGGGAAAATCCCAGAACGATCTTCCCCGGGTTTCTTGCTGATTCAGATCCGCTCCTGTCGCGGCCGCCTTTTCCGGAAAAGGGATTGGCAAAAATCGCCATGCTTAAGCTGAAAAGCGCAAGGATCACCGCGACTGCAATAGCAATTTTCTTTTTCATTATTTCCTCCCGAATATTTACTTTTTCAAACTCTCAACCAGATTGAAAAACTCCGGGAATGTGACATCCACGGATTCCGCTGTGTCAATAACGGTTTCCCCGGGGCAGGAAAGCCCGGCCACAGCCAAGGACATGACCACGCGGTGATCCGAGTGGCCGTGCAC
>RPPD01000550.1 GCA_003818675.1 Spirochaetaceae bacterium | reverse complement strand
CTCCAAAGTGACCGTGCGCCGGATCTGGTGCGTCCTTCGGTGGTTATCTTTGAGCGGAATTTGTTCATGTGAAAATCTCCCCTGTCAAAAAGTTACTTATTATTGAATGTTTTCCGGTTTTTTTCAATAGGCAGTGCGCGCAGATACCTTCTCCGGCCAATATCCTATTGCCTGCCCCTTACCTACGGGGCTATCACCCGCACAAATACAATGGATACATGGGTCAATGTTTTGGCCTTGACAGGGTTTGGCCTGCTGTTGTTTTATATATCCCAGCGAAATATCAAGAAGCGGTGGATCATGTAATAATCCGGGCGTGTGCCCCGCATGATCACCATGACACCAAAGGAGTGAATATGAAAATACTTATTATCTTCAACCGGGAACCGTATGACAGCACCGATGTGACCTGGAACGGCTTGCGCCTTGCGGGAAAACTTTTGGAGGTAAAAACCGAGGTGCGGATCTTTTTGATGAACGATTCGGTTGACATGGCGCGGGATGTCTGCAAAAAACCGGAAAATTACGACCAGGACCTGTCTCAAATGCTCAAAGACCTGATCGCCGGAGGCGCCAAGGTCAAGGTATGCGGAACCTGCATGGCCCGTTGCGGCATCTACAAGAATCACCCCTATTTTGAAGGCGCTGAAAAATCCACTATGGCCGATCTTGCACATTGGGTCATGGAAAGCGACAAGGTGATTTCCTTTTAAAAATCTTCCTGAACGGGATTATAACTTTTCCTATCAATTCCGCAGTCGCCGCATTGCATATGGGCTTATGCCTTTTTTCCAATCATCGCAGAGTGTGAAGGCCTCTTGCTTATTGGTAGCTTATCGCCCCGACCGGACACACCTTTTGACATTTTCCGCATGAGGTACACAGGTCTTCATTTATTTTAACGCTCTTGAAGGCCGGCTTTGATGAAAGATTCAGAACTGTTCCAAAGGGGCAAATGGAATTATGCCAGAAAGCTTCTTCGAAAAACAGGGCAATCAGAACAGCGACTACGGTGACTATGACAAGGGGAGGGAAGTCAAATCCCAGTTTATTGGACGGAAGAGTGTGTGCATTGGGTATATCCATCCGCAGGAGAACCAGCTGAACAGCAGGGAAACAAAAACTCCAAGGGCAAAGAGCAAAAACAATATTTGTAGTTTCCCTGTTATAAACAGAATTACAAACACAGCCAGAAAAAGTATTTCGACAATGGTGCGGGAAAGCAACAGTCCTTTATTTTTGGTCATCTTGGCCTCCTTTCCGCAGTTGCGCCAAGCATTATTCTCTCACGGAATTGTGGGCTTATTTTTTTAAGAGTACTATAGCAGCATAATATATAATTTTTAAAAAACAGGTTGACGAGTGGGGGGAAAATAGTCTATATTATATATACAAGGTTGTATAATGACGAAACTGGTGGTACTTGGAATCCTGAAACGAAAGCCTCATCATGGTTATGAGATTAAAAGCATCATCCAGAAGGAAATGGGTGATTGGACAAATATCGCCTTTGGATCGATTTATTTTGCCCTGGCCCAGCTCGCCAAAGAAGGATTTGTCAGCCAGGGGAAGCCCTTTAAATCCGCTTCCCGTCCGGCCAGAATAATGTACGAGATCACTGAAAAGGGCGAAAAGGAGTTTATGACAAGACTGGCCAATGTCTGGAAAAGGCATGAGCATCAGTATTTTCCCATAGATATTGGCTTGTTTTTTTCGAATTTTATCAAAATGGAAGAAATGAAAAAATATTTAAAAAAACAAATGCTTATCATCAGAATGGCACTGGCTCATGTTAAAAAGCATCAGGATGAGGAACTCAAGCGGGAGAATGTACCCCCAATCGCTGAGGCGATTTTTTCACATACCCTGCATCATATGAGGGCGGAATACCACTGGTTAAAAGAGGTATCAGGCAAAATTGCGAACTGGAGAGAAGAGTAATTTTTTTTAAAGTTATATACAAGCTTGTATATAAAATCTATAATAGGAGGATTTGTATGGTTGCAGAAAGAATCATTGAAACAAACGAGGGAATACAGGATACCCTCGAGGTCGAGCACTACGATGTGATGGCCAGGCACTTGCGCGACAAGGGCTACATCGAGACAGACGCGGTAATCAAAAGCGGAATATACACTGGCCATG
>RPPD01000549.1 GCA_003818675.1 Spirochaetaceae bacterium | reverse complement strand
GGCTTTTTTTTGGCTTTAAGCCAATTGCATAAAAGTCTTTCAGAAAATAATTGCTCCGGGAAAAAGAAAGTGGAGCAGAGAGGTTATTATGGCACCAATACCTATGATAAACTTGTTTTTCAGAAGAACATCGTCTATCATCTGGAATGACTGGGTGTGCTCATCAGACCTGCTTTTGTAATAGTCAAAGAGAAGAATTGCAGCAAGCGATATGCCCGCAAGGGTAGGAAGAAGGTCTCCAATAACAGGGAACCCATTAAAGGGAATAATAAGCTTTATGACCGCTATTACAAGTACCACCACAGCGATTATCATTCTAATGCCAATGTTCTGTGACATGGTGTCAAGTTGTTTGAAAACAGGGTACTTGGCGCCGAAATGACTTGCAACAACCACCAGTCCGGCAAACGTGTTCATTACAATTGATAGAAAAAAAAGCTGTTCCATGAAAGATCCTCTGGTTTAAAATATAGCTCAATTGACCTGACTAGTCAATTATACTGGCAGAGAAGTCAAATTATTTTACATGTGACCCTGAAAGAGGAAGCTTTACCGTAAATGCCCGTTTATTGAACAGGAACTGCGCAAGGCAATTCATTTCAAGGCATTTGAAATGAAGGGGATTAGATCCTCTGCAACGAACCAGCCTGCAGACTTGAAAGCCTGCAGCCCCGCCTTGCCATGGACTAAAACACCGCAACACGCGGCATCAAGGGGCGAAAGTCCTGATGCAAGCAATCCCGCGATAAGACCTGCAAGCACGTCTCCGGACCCGCCAGTACCCATTGCCGGATTCATTCCGTCGTACACATAATAGCTGCCATCAGGAGAAACAATGAAGGTGACATGGGTTTTAAGCACAATAAACGCTTCAAGATCGGCCGCTGTCTTTTTCAGAACTGGCATGGGATTCTCCAGGATTTTTGAAGTATCGAGTCCGGTGAGTCGTGACAGTTCTCCAGGATGTGGAGTGATGATCGCATTTGAGGAGAACCGCAGCTTTTCTTTTGTTAAAAGGCGGGTTAATAAAGTGATTGCATCAGCATCTATTACAATGGGAAGCCCAGACTTTACCAGTCTGTAAAATATTGCCTCCTGTTGTGATAAAAGGCCAAAACCTGGACCGACCAGGATTGCCGTGTGAGTGGATTTGATGTCTGCATCAGCTGGCATGGCTGTGGTATAGTCACGAACCATTACAGACGAAGATTGCGATGCTATGGAAGCGTAGGCTGATGAATCCGTATAGACAGTGACGAGTCCTGTACGGGATCTGGAGGCCGCACGTGATGCGAGGATGGCTGCGCCTGCCAGGCCGGCTGTACCTGCAAAAATGCTAATATGCCCGCGGTTTTTTTTATATGAATGCAAGGCAACAGGTTTTAAATAATTTTGTATGTCTTCATGGGTGATGAGAATGCCTGCCTGTGCAGGATTTTCAAGAAGGGTTTTTGGAAAACAAACTGGTATAATCATTATTTTACCGCACATGGGGCGTGCAGAGGGGAAATACATGCAATCCTTTGGCAGGCCCATGGCCAATGTGTATTCAGCCTGGAATATGATATCTCCCGACCTGTATGATTCACCAAGTCCGCTTGGATTGTCTATTGCTATCTTTATGCAGGAAATGCGATTTGTTTTTTCGATAATGGAGGCAATTGGCTTTTGCATTTCTCCTGAAAAACCAGTGCCGAATATGCCGTCAAATATGACCGATGCAGATTCCAATCCGGCTTCAGTTTTTACTTGATCATTCGACATGTCAATTGTCTGAATACCAAGCTTCTTGCAGATTTCAAGATTGGTCATGGCAGGAGAGTCATTTTTGGGAGCACCTGCGACAAGGATTATGGCAAGATCCATTTTTCCCATGGAAAGGATTTCCCTCGCCATGACCATTGCGTCGCCGCCATTATTCCCCTTTCCGCATAAAAAGACAAACCTTCCATGTGGCAGGACATTGTTCCATGCTTCTTTGAGAAGAATGCGGAGAGCAGAAGTCCCTGCACTTTCCATTAACAGTATTGAAGGAATGCCAAAATTCTCCTGACTTTTCTGGTCAATTTGACTCATGATTTTGCCAGAAACAATTTTCATTTGCCGCTCCTAATTAACGAGATCATCACTTCTCCACCAGGTTACCCTTGCCTGTGTGGTTTCACATATGAACGCAT
>RPPD01000548.1 GCA_003818675.1 Spirochaetaceae bacterium | reverse complement strand
TTCCAGAAACAGGCCGAGGAAGCCTATAACCAAGGAGAATACGACAGGGCGTATGAACTGTCACAGCAGGCAGATCTGGCTTTCGCAAGCGCCAAGGCATACATGGAAAAAGAGCGCCTCATCTATGAAGCCAACACCAGGCTCAAATATGCGGAAGAACAGACAGCCAAGGCAAAGACCATGGGCTTTGATAAAAAATATCCAGACAGATACAACGCGGCAAATACCGCTTTGGAAAATGCCAAAAAGGAGCTTTCAGGAGAAAATTACCAGCAGAGCATCACGTCTTCGGAAGAGGCAATAGAGCTCGTGCGCCAAATGCTGGCCGAGGGACCTGATACATCCACAACAACAACTACCACTACTACAACAACGACAACCACAACTCTTGCGACGGGCACAAGTGGTGTTTATCCAAAATATTATGTTGTGCGCCTGATCCTTCCAAACCGTGACTGTCTCTGGAACATCGCCGGATACTCGTTCATCTACAATGATCCCACTCTGTGGGAAAAGATATACGAGGCAAACAAGTCCAAGTTTGTAAATCCCGGCAACCCGGATCTCATACACCCAAAGATAATTCTTGAGATTCCCTCACTAAAAGGTGAAACTCGCGAAGGGACATATGATCCCGCGAAAACATATCCGGTCTTCGGAAAACAATAATTTGGTGTGGAGTTTCGGTGTATTCCCTGTTCATCCGGGAAAATGCATCGAAACTCCTTCATGATGTCAAGAGTGCGCATTTTTTTGCCTTGACACAGCCATTTACTGATCCTATGCTCTGGTACACATGACGCAAATACCTTCTGCAGACTTTCGATCTGATCATGTTTTTTCACCAGTTTTCCTCCATGAGTATCATAAAAATGTGGATTTTATTGCATCAAATCTATCCGATGACAACCTGATTTCTACCTCTGTCAATCATCCAGCAAAAAATACCATGGGGCAAAAGTGTCCATGCGCTCTGCGGGGAAACTGGCAGACTCCTGGGCAGTGGGCAGTCGTACCCTGTACAGGTCAATGATATTTTCAGAAGCCAGGAACACCAGAATCACCTGAGAATGATAGGATATCCGGCAAGCACAAACTCCAGCCACTGCCATGGCTTCGCCACAGACCTGGAACAGCGCTGGTATCAAAAAAACCAGCTGCGCGACTTTTATAAAGACGAGCTTCCTGAATACATCATACAACGGCACAAGAACCCTTTCTCGCATTCGTCGGGCATTCATGAATGGGTCCGCCAGTACAAATTTCTATTCAGAAAATTTTACAATGGATTCAGGTATGATCTTTGCAGGCCGATCCACAGGGACTTTGCCGTGGTTCTTATGAAACACAATTACAATCTTGACATGGCCCTGAAACCTGAAAATGTGGACCGGGACTATTCACGTCCCCAACTCTGGATGGAATTTCTCAAGGCGAGGTTCCGCATCTGGAAAAGCAGGGCGGGCAGATAGATGGAAGCTGTCCCGCTCTCTGCCTTTAACCCGGATTATATCCGCTTTGTCCGGAATCATGCGCACGGCAGCCTGTTCCAGAGCGCCGAGTGGTTTGCCTACCAGGAGGCCACCGGCAACAGGCCGGAGGCGTTCCTTTTTTTCCAGGACAGCCTGCTTGTCGCCTCATGCCTGTACGCACGACGATTTTTTCCATTCGGCCTTGAATACAGGTACATCCCGCACGGGCCGCTCTTCACAAAACCAGGTCATCCTGATACCTTTGTATCAAAATCTCATGAGCGCACAAATATTCTTGACAAGGGTGTTGAGGTAAAAAACAGCACTTCAAGCAACAGCATGGATACTTTGTATTCAATACTCGCTTTGACATCGGCCAGAAAAAAAATCCCGCTTCCGGGAAAACCAATCATAGAAGAACTCTTTCACCACACTAACGCCCACTTGTTTATTGCAAACTATAATAATGAACCTGTCGCGGCGGCAATAATGGTGCTCTGGAACAGAACAGCGTATTTTCTCTATGGTGCGAGTTCCGGTACTCATCGTAATGTCATGGCACCTTATCTTCTTCATTTCAGCATGATGATGGAGGCAAAGGCATTCGGCATGACTTCCTATGACTTAATGGGCGTCTCTCCAGAGGATAAATCAGACCACTACCTTTCGGAAATCACCCGTTTCAAACGACAATTTGGCGGAAAGCT